>JAFOZN010000158.1 GCA_017391185.1 Alistipes sp.
TCCAGACTCTCATCCAGACGCACCACTACATCACTCATAATACCTCGTGTATGGCATCCCCTCACTGGAACAAATGCGATATCTGTACCCTCATGGGCTCCTGCTGCCACCAAAGTCTCGCCAATCTCGCCAAGATGCTGATGGGTAAAGACCTTATAATTGGAAAGATTGGAGTTACGATTGCTAAAATGGGTATCTTGTGTAGGTTTCTGACCAGCTCCAGTCGAGCCTGTAATTCCCACAACATTAACCTCCTCGGGCAAAATACCAGCCTTAGCCAATGGCATGAGTGCAAGGTTAATAGACGTAGCAAAGCAACCAGGGTTAGCCACCGCACGCGAGCCCTTGATCTGCTCACGATTGAGCTCTGGTGCACCATAGACAAACTCGCCTGCATCGGCCTTAAGGCGGAAATCATTACTCAGGTCAATGATTTTCACCCTCTCAGGCACAGGATTCTCGGCCAAAAACTTAGCCGAATTACCATGTCCCATACAGATAAACAAAAGGTCGATAGACTCGAAATCTATATCTTGAAACGTCATATCAAGATATATCATATCGCTATGTACCGAATGGATAGGCTCTCCCTTATGAGATCCACTCTGAGCATATTTCAGCTCTACATGAGGATGGTTCACGAGCAGGCGAATCAACTCGCCTGCCGTATATCCTGCCGCACCCGCAATACCAACTCTAATCATTACTCCTCCTCGTTTACTGCGTGATAGATCTTAAGTGGCATAGAGTAGATCTTAGTGAAGCCCTTCACATCGTCTGCTGTCCATGCATTGTTCTTCTCTCCATACTCAGCAAACTTGGCATTCATCAAATCATGCTCCGACTCGATACCTACCAAAGTGAATGTGTATGGGCGCAAAGTGATATATACCTTACCCGAAACATTACGCTGAGAGTTATCCAAGAAGGCCTCTACATCGCGCATCACAGGCTCCGAATACATAGCCTCATGCATAAACATACCGTACCATGTACCCAACTGATCCTTCCAATACTGCTGCCACTTGGTCAAGGTGTGCTTCTCTAAAAGCTCATGTGATTTGATGATCAACATAGGTGCAGCAGCCTCAAAACCTACACGTCCCTTGATACCTACCAAAGTATCACCTACGTGTGTATCACGACCAATAGCCCAAGCCGAGCCGATAGCCTCCAACTTATTGATAGCCTCCACGCCACTTACAGCCTCGCCATTGACGGCAACGACCTCACCACACTTAAACTCGATTGTAAGCTGCTCCTCGCCCTGCTTCTGAAGCTGCGAAGGATATGCATTATCTGGCAGATTAGTAGCCGAGCAGAGAGTCTCCTTACCACCCACAGAAGTACCCCAGACACCCTTGTTGATAGAGTACTCCAACTTGGTAAAGTCTGCCTCGTAACCATTCTCCTTGAGGTAGTTAATCTCATACTCGCGGCTGAGCTTCATATCGCGTGTAGGGGTGATAATCTCAATCTGAGGAGCAAAGACCTCAAACGTAAGGTCAAAACGCACCTGATCATTACCCGCACCTGTCGAACCATGAGCAATGGCATCTGCGCCGATAGAGTTAGCGTAGTTAACGATAGCCAAAGCCTGGAAAGTACGCTCCGAACTCACCGAGATAGGATAAGTCTTATTGCGCAATACATTACCGAAGACCATATATTTGATACATTTCGAGTAATAATCGCCCGTAACATCTATATTTACGTGAGCCTTAGCACCCAAAGCATAGGCACGCTCCTCGACAGCCTTAAGCTCCTCAGCCGAGAAACCTCCTGTATTTGCCAATGCAGTATAGACCTCGTAGCCCAACTCCTTAGTGAGATACTTCACACAAAAAGAGGTATCCAAACCTCCACTATATGCCAAAACAACTTTTTTCATATCTATTTTCTATATTTATTCTACATTCAACAATCGCTTCCACCATGACTTAGCCTTCATCTCAGCCTTAACCTGCTCACGAATCTTAGCCTCGAACTTCATCATCTCGGCCTCATGATTTTTACTCTGAAGCTCCATAGCCTGACGTTTCTTCTCAGCCAAAATAGGATCGTAAATCATACCAGTACACAAACACTTAGTCATGTTGGTGCGCTGCAAAACATCATAATTTACACATGAGCGACAGCCTGCCCAGAATTGCTCATCATCGGTAAGCTTGGCAAATGTCACTGGCTCATACCCGAGCTGAGTATTGATACGCATCACCGCCTCGCCTGTAGTCAAACCAAAGAGCTTAGCCTGAGGGAAGCGCTTACGCGAGAGTTCAAAAGCCGCCTGCTTGATACGCTTGGCAACACCCATACCTCGATACTGAGGGCGCACGATCAAACCTGAGTTTGCCACAAACTCATCGTGTCCCCAAGACTCGATATAGCAAAAACCCACAAACTCATCACGATTTACGGCTATGATAGCCTTTCCAGAATTTATCTTGTCGGCGATATACTCGTCTGTACGGCGGGCAATACCCGTTCCACGACTTTTGGCAGCCTCATCAATGGCGTCATTGATCTTTGTAACGAACTTAAGATGCTCCTCAGAAGCTACCATTACATCAATTTTCATTGCTCTAAATTTTAAAACTTTACAGTTAATACTTTTTCATCATGCAAATATTGCATATAAATCCGCAATATGCAAATTTTGGTCAGGCTATATTTATATAAATAGAAAAATAGTCGCATAATCGCATAATAATATCATATTTATGCTATTTAAAACAAAGATATCTAAGTGTAGAAGAACTTTATCAAATCTGCTCTTGGCTTATAGCACAATTTGACCCGCAAAAGCAAAATTATGTGAAAATCTGAGTATTTTTTTGCCATTTTAGTTGTTTATATAGAATTTATGCACTACATTTGCATAAATATGATACAACACGTCATAATATCTAAAAGCGCAAAAAATACTTTTAGATAATTTAGCAAACAAGATAAATATAACAATAAGTGGTAAAATATCGACTCTGGGAGTCATAAATATCCACACGATTTAGAGAAGTAATATGAATCAGAAAACCCAAAGATTTGCGACAATTCGCAAGATAATCCGCAGCGAACAAATTTCCTCTCAGGAGGAACTTATCGCACGCCTAAGTGAAAATGGAGGAGAGGTTACACAGAGTACACTCTCACGCGACTTGAAGTTTATGAACGTAGCAAAGGTCCCTCATAA
>JAFOZN010000159.1 GCA_017391185.1 Alistipes sp.
ATACAAAGCCCCAAGAGAGGAATCTATATATATCGTAACAGAGCGTGGTGCACAGAGAATGTGGAGCGTGGATAATGCCAATTGGTATTATGAGATGGCACTACCACTAAAGAGTAACTACCACTATGAATTGCGCAACGAGGAGGGGCTTACTATCCGTTGCGAAGAGATTGAGCATACGGCAGGTTACCAAGCCTCATCGCTGAACGTATATGATAGATGGTATGATACGCCAAGCGATAAACCATTCTACTCATCGTTCTTTACGGATGGTGTGTTTCGCCACAAGAGTGAGGATAAAAAGCTATCTGCCGCTCAAGGTTATATCTTGATAGAGGTCGAAGCTCCGACTCTGCGCTCAGATGAGGCATTGGCCATTACAGGAGCAAGCACACTGCTTGGGGGTTGGAACACCGATTCTGCGCTGATGATGAACGGTGCGGAATCGCCAGTATGGAAGGCTCTTTTACCCGCAGAGTTGGCTGGATCGGAGTATAAGTTTGTGATTGTAGATAGTGCCACCCACACCTTCAAATGCTTCGAAGGTGGAGAGAATCGCCTATTACCCACAGAGACGGCTCACGCCACCGTAGTACGAGGTCTAAGATTTCGTGATGTGCGTGCTGGTTGGAAGGGTGCTGGAGTAGCAATTCCGCTTTTCTCGCTCCGCAGTGAGCAAGATTGGGGTTGTGGTGAATTTGCTGACCTTAAATTGATGGCTCGTTGGGCAGCACAAGTAGGCATGTCGGTGATACAGATTTTACCGATTAATGATACCACATCGACCTACTCTTGGCGCGACTCATATCCATACAACGCCATATCTTCATTTGCGTTGCATCCCATATATATAAATCCTCAGGAAGCAGCCTCATGTTGCGACAAAATAACCGATGGCAGATTCTTCTCTCGCATAGAGGAGTTGCTCTCAAAATACTCCCCCAAGGGAGCTTTGCTCAACAAAAAGGAGTGCGTAGATTACGAAAAGGTCATAAAGCTCAAAGATCGTTACCTGAGAGCCTTGTATGCTATTTGTGGCAAGGAGGTGTGCATCTCTAAGGCTTATAAGAAGTTTGTAGCAGAGAATAATTATTGGTTGCAACCATATTCGATATTCTGCTCGCTGAGAGATAAATATAAGTGCACAGACTCATCTCACTGGGGTGAGCTACAACACTACGACAAGACGGAAGCTGAAACATATTACGCAAAGAATCAGAAGCAGGTTGACTACTACTCTTTTGTACAATTCCTACTCGATGATGAGCTTGTCAAGGTGAGAAATTATGCCCATAGACGGGGAGTGACGCTCAAAGGAGATATTCCGATCGGCGTATCGCCTTGTAGTGTGGATGTATGGAGCGATCCCACACTCTACAACACATCGATGTCAGCAGGTGCACCGCCCGATGCCTTTGCTGAGGATGGTCAGAATTGGGGATTCCCGACCTACAATTGGGCTAAGATGCGCGAGGATGACTATAGCTGGTGGCGAGGCAGACTGGGCAAGATGGCTCACTATTTCGATGCCTACCGCATAGACCATATACTCGGATTCTTCCGTATATGGGAGGTCCCACGTCAGGCCAAGAGTGCCATTTTAGGACACTTCAATCCATCTTTACCATATACGGCAGAGGAGATTCGTGCTTTAGGCTTTGATTTTGACTACAAACAACATGTTGCACACGATATGCAGAGTAGCGAAGCTCTCTTCATTCCATACCCTTATAAAGAGGAGAGTTATACTCCGCGTATAGATGGTGCAAAAACCAAACTCTTTGCCACATTAGAGCCCGATCAGCAAAAGGCATTCTGCGCGATACACGACAACTTCTTCTATGAGCGTCACAACGCCTTTTGGCAGGAGTGTGCCATGAGACGTCTGCCCGTATTGATTCAGGCCACCAAGATGCTCACATGTGGTGAGGATTTGGGAATGATTCCAGCATGTGTACCTCAGACTATGGATCAGGAGAAGATCCTCGCTCTGGAGATTGAGCGTATGCCTAAGGAGTATGGCGCAACCTTTGGCAACCCTGCATCATATCCATATCTCTCAGTGGCAGCTACATCTACCCACGATATGTCCACTATAAGGGGATGGTGGCGAGAGGATCGAACCCTCACCCAGCGATATTGGAATGAGGTTTTGGGCTTCAGCGGTGAGGCTGAGAAGGAGTGTTCGGGAAAGACCGCACGCATGATCTTAGAGCGAGAGATGCTCTCAGGCTCGATGCTTGCGATTCTGCCTTTGCAAGATTGGCTTGCAATAGATGAGCAAGTGAGATTCCACGATGCAGACAAGGAGCGTATCAACGTACCAGCCAACCCCAACCACTATTGGCGTTACCGTATGCATATAGACCTGGAGCAGTTACTCAAGCTAAAAACGCTCAATGAATCTATCAGAGAGATTGTTTCCCTCAGAGAGAAGTAAATCAGACTTTTAGACACAAAAAATCCCGACCTCCGAAAGGAAGTCGGGATTTATATTTAGTCTAAGTGGGAAGTCCCACCATCGACACAAATTACTTAGAAAGCTCAGCTACGGCAGCCTTAGCAGGAGTAGCATATGGCTCAGCAGTAACCTTCTTCAAAGTCTCGATAGCCTTAGCCTTGTTCTCCTTTGCGTTGTATGCAGAACCCAAGTTGAAATATACTGCGCTCTTATCCTCCTCGTCAGTCTGCAATGCAGCTGCAGCCTCACCGATCTCGATTACCTTAGCGTAATCCTTCTTGAGGAAGTAAGCCTGAACCAAAACCTTCTGAGCCAAAGCCTTGTCAGCGATAGTCTCTGACATCTTGATGATACCATCGAAATCGTTAGCCTTCTGCAACTCAGCGATCTTATTGTTAGTGTACATATTCATCTTCTTCTTAGCCTCAGCGATAGGAGCAGCATACTTGTCAGCAGGAAGAGCAGCAACCTCAGAGCAAACCTTTACACCCTCAGCATACTTATCCAACTTGAAGTAGCTTTCAGCCAAGTTAAGTGCCATACCTGTATTCTTTGCATCTGCAGCGTAACCCTTAGCGAAGATCTCAGCAGCCTTAGCGAAGTCACCACCGTTGAAAGCAGCACCACCCTGAGCCTGATATACCTTACCCAACAAACCTGCAGCAGCAGTAGCAGCACGAGCGTTCTTGAAAGACTTAGCTACAGAGATAGCCTTCTCGCAGTTAGCGATAGCCTCAGCGAACTTAGCCTCCTTAACCTTCTCATCAGTTGCCTTCATCGCAGCCGAAGCAGCGCGTGAACCCATACCCTGATATGCAGCAGGAAGGTTCTTCTTAGCACCAGCTACACACTCCAAAATAGCATCATCCTCCTCTTCTGCACCGTCAGCGATAACCTTCTCCAAAAGTGGAGCAGCCTTAGCATAATCCTTAGCAGTAAGAGCCTTAACAGCCTCGTTGTAAGTACCTACAACATCTGTCTGTGCAAATGATGCTACTGAGAACATCATAGCAACTACCATCAAAACAATCTTTCTCATAGTTTAGTTAATCGTTTATAAAGTTACAATTATTTCCAAATTCGGTCTAAAATTCGTTAACAAGTGGCAAAATTATAAAAAAATTCTATTACTACAAATACCAACATGTTAAATTACACAAACTTCAAGCTCGCAAATATAGCCTTTTATCATCTCAGACCCTTAAAAAACTCCTTCATCAAGGCTTCGCACTCATCTTGCAAAACTCCGCAGACCACCTCGGTCTTAGGATGAAATATACGTCCTTGCAGAGTAGAGTAACCTCGTTTGGGATCGGGCGCACCATATACCACCCTATCAATCTGACTCCACGCCAACGCTCCTGCACACATTATACAAGGCTCAACGGTGACGTATATCGTACAACCCTTCAAATACTTACCTCCAAGCGTAGACGCTGCCGCAGTAATGGCCTGCATCTCGGCATGGGCCGTGGCATCGCAAAGGCTCTCCACCAAGTTGTGCCCTCGACCAATAATCTGATCTCCACACACAACAACAGCTCCGATAGGTACCTCCTCTTGCTTTAACGCTTTCAACGCCTCATTTATTGCCATGCGCATGAATTTTTCATCACGCTGCGCTTGATTTTGCTCACTCATAGGGTATAATTTTATGGGCGAAATTAATAAATCGCCAATAATATTCCAAATTAGCGCCATCTTCAAGATACTTTTAAGATAACTTAAGGTTGATATTATATAGTTTATTTGTATATTTGCATTTGGTAAAAAAGAAAAACTTAAAAACTGATATAATATGTACAGAAGTCATACATGTGGTGAGTTGCGCCAAGAGCATATCGGAGAGAGCGTTACACTCGCCGGCTGGGTGCAGAAGGTGCGTAATTTGGGTGCGATGACATTCATCGATCTTAGAGACCGCTATGGTATCACTCAGATTGTTGTCGAGGAGCACTCGGCAGAGGAGACTCGTGAGGCTGCCGCCAAGTTGGGCCGCGAGTTTGTATTGCAGGTAACAGGTAAGGTTATCGAGCGTTCATCGAAGAACCCTAAGATGCCGACAGGAGATATTGAGCTCGCTGCCGAGAGCATCAAAATTTTGAACGAAGCTCAGACTCCTCCATTCACCATAGAGGAGAACTCTGACGGTGGTGATGACCTAAGAATGAAGTATCGTTACCTCGATTTGCGCCGTCCACCACTTCAGCGTAATATGGAGCTTCGCCACCGCATGGCTATCGCGATCCGCACATTCCTCGACAAGGAGGGATTCCTTGAGATCGAGACTCCATATTTGGTAGGTTCTACACCTGAGGGTGCTCGCGATTTCGTGGTGCCAAGTCGTATGAATCCTAACCAATTCTACGCTTTGCCACAGTCGCCACAGACTTTGAAGCAGCTCTTGATGGTTGCAGGTTATGATCGTTATTTCCAGATCGTGCGTTGCTTCCGTGATGAGGATTTGCGTGCTGACCGTCAGCCTGAGTTTACTCAGATCGACTGCGAGATGTCATTCGTAGAGCAGGAGGATGTATTGGAGATCTTCGAGCGTTGGGCTAAATATATGTTCAAGGATGTGATGAATATCGACTTTGCGGAGCCATTCCAGCGTATGCCTTGGATTGAGGCTATGGAGAAGTATGGTTCAGACAAGCCAGATTTGCGTTTCGGCATGGAGTTCCACGATATCACAGACCTCGCTCACGGTCATTCATTCTCAGTTTTTGACGATTCAGAGTACGTAGTAGGTTTTGCAGCAACAGGCTGTGCTGGCTACACTCGCAAGCAGATTGATGCTCTGACAGAGTATGTAAAGCGTCCACAGGTAGGTGCCAAGGGTTTGGTATGGATTCGTATGGATGAGGAGGGCAACCTCAAATCATCTATCGACAAGTTCTTCACAGCCGAGGATCTCAAGGCTATTGCCGAGCGTATGGAGGCTAAACCAGGCGATTTGATGCTCGTTCTCTGTGGCAAGAAATTCAAGGCTCTGACACAGCTCTGCGCACTGCGTCTGCACGTTGGTGAGCTTTTGGGCTTGCGTGATCCTAAGAAGTTCGCGCCATTGTGGGTTGTTGACTTCCCAATGTTCGAGTGGGACGATGAGACAGAGCGTTTCTACGCTATGCACCACCCATTCACATCGCCTAAGCCAGAGGATGTTGAGTATATGGAGAGTGATCCAGGACGTGTTCGCGCCAACGCATACGACTTTGTATGTAACGGTACTGAGATCGGTGGTGGTTCTATCCGTATCCACGATGCTCAGTTGCAGGCTTTGATCTTCAAGATCTTGGGCTTCACACCTGAGAAGGCACAGGAGCAGTTCGGCTTCTTGATGAACGCATTTAAGTTCGGTGCGCCTCCTCACGGTGGTTTGGCATTCGGTTTTGACCGTTTGTGCTCACTCTTCGGTGGCTCAGAGTCTATCCGCGACTACATCGCATTCCCTAAGAATAATGCAGGTCGTGACGTGATGTTGGATGCTCCATCATTGATTGATCAGTCACAGCTTGATGAGTTGTATCTCTCATTGGTAAAGCCAGAATAAAACGCATATCATAGATACTTTTAGAGGGTGCTTGAATTATGTTCAAGCACCCTCTTTCTTCATATCATTTTTCTACTCTACCTCTTCGAAATCCTCTTTACCCGCGCCACACAAAGGACAAGCCCAATCATCAGGAAGATTATCAAAATCTACACCAGCTTCAATACCATTCTCAGGATCACCAATAGCGGGATCATATACCCAATCACAAGGAATACATCTGTACTTTTTCATAATATTTGTTTTTAAGGTTTAACTTATCTTTTTCTCTACTGCAAAGATAATGCACGACCAAGCCTAATAATAGAAAAAATCATCAAAAGAATTTAACCCACTATAAGAGTAATTTATACAAAAAAAGAGCAACAGCCCGCAAGCCGTTGCTCCTAAATACACTCTAATCTACAAGATTAAACCAAGCCCGAGAATCCCATAAAGGCCATAGCGAGGATAGCCGCTACGATCAGCGAAACCGGAATACCCTTCATAGCCTCAGGTACATCCTCCAACTCCAAACGCTCGCGCAAACCAGCAAAGATTACCAAAGCCAAAGCAAAGCCCAAAGCTGTAGAGACTGAATATGTGAAACTCTGCAAGAGATTAAACTCCTTCTGAATCATCAGAATTGCCACACCCAATACGGCACAGTTGGTAGTAATCAATGGGAGGAAGATTCCCAACGCCTGATAGAGCGAAGGAGAGACCTTCTTGAGAACAATCTCCACCATCTGCACCAATGCCGCGATCACCAAGATAAAGACAATAGTCTGCATATACTCGATGCCGAGTGGCACGAGGATAAACTCCTGAATAGACCATGCCACGATAGAGGATAGTGCCATCACAAAAGTTACGGCAGCACCCATACCCAACGAAGTATCGACCTTAGATGATACACCCAAGAATGGGCAGATACCCAAGAACTGCGCAAGTACGACATTATTAACGAATATCGCACCGATAATGATTGCAAAATATGAAAGCTCCATAACTATTTCTTGACAAATTTGTTAAACAACACCATCAAGTAGCCCAACACAAGGAATGCACCCGGCGCCAAGACAAATACCAATGGCATATAATCCGAAATACCCAATGAGTAGCCGAAGATAGCACCGCTACCCAATACCTCACGCACCGCACCGATTACAGTCAGCGAGAGGGTAAATCCAAGTCCAATACCAACACCATCGAGCATAGAATCAATCGCTCCATTCTTCGAAGCAAAAGCCTCAGCACGTCCCAAGATAATACAGTTTACCACAATAAGAGGGATAAACACACCAAGACTTGCATATAGTGATGGTACATAGGCCTGCATCAACATCTGGATGATGGTCACAAAAGATGCAATAACTACGATAAAGGCTGGAATACGCACCTTATCGGGAATAAAGTTCTTGATGAGCGAGATAACCAAGTTGGACATAATCAACACAGCCATCGTAGCCACACCCATACCCATACCGTTGATCGCCGATGTGGTAGTACCCAACGTAGGACACATACCCAAAACCAAAACGAAAGTTGGGTTATTCTTAATAATACCGCTAAGTATAATCTGCAATTTATTCATTTTCGCCTCCTTTCTGAGCCTCATCCGTAGCTCCACTAACACCATCTGCCACAGCCTTTGCGCCACTTGCCACCAAGAATGCCTGATGAGCACGTGCCACAGCGTCATAATATGCGCGAGAAGAGATTGTAGCGGCAGTCAGAGCATCCAACTCTCCGCCATCCTTCTTCACTCTAAATCGAAGCTCGTTAGCATTCTTATTCTTAATGCTTGACAAGAGTGGATTACCCTCATCACACATCTTTGTACCCAAACCTGGAGTCTCAGCCTGCTCCAAAACATTTACATTGTAGATTTCACCATCGGGCAAGAAACCTACCATCATGCGAATTGCACCGCCAAAGCCATTCTTGGTCATAGACTCCACGGCATAACCTACAATCTGGTCGCCCTTCTGGGCAGTATAGACCTTGATAGGCATGTCATCGATAGTTTGCTCGCTGATCTGCTCGCTCTCAAACTCAGGCACCACATTCGATACTGCCTGCTTAGTAGCCAAAGCCTTAGCGGCAGCGATAGGCTCTGCTGTAATCATATTTACCGCACCAACACCTGCCGAAGCAATCAAAGTGATGGTAAATAGGACGGCAACCATATTAAAAAGTGTACTTTTCATATCCTCGACCTCCTATTATTTAGACATTACACCAAAACGTCTTGGCTTCACATATTTATTAATAAGTGGAGTCACAGCATTCATAATCAAGATAGCGAATGACATACCCTCTGGATATGCACCCCACAAGCGGATAATCATGGTAATGGCACCAATACCAACGCCATAGATTAACATACCTTTAGGAGTCATCGGAGAGCTGACATAGTCGGTAGCCATGAAGATAGCACCCAACATAGCACCACCCGCAAGCAAGTGGAATGCAGGCAACTCATACAACAATGCAGGATTACCACCCTCGAAAATTGCCACAACAAATGCAAACAAAGCCATAGTACCCAACACAGCTACAGGGATGTGCCATGTAATGACCTTACGCCACAACATATATCCTCCACCCACAATCAACGCCGCAGCAGCAATCTCTCCCAACGAACCAGCCATCACACCGCCGAACATACTCATCAAATCAACACTCGCCACATCGCCTCCTGCCTTAATAGCAGCCAAAGGAGTAGCGCCAGAGAATGTATCGACAAACTTACTCATAGTAGGCTGTGGGAACGAAGTCATCTGCACAGGGTATGCAATCAAAAGGAATACACGGCCCACCAACGCAGGGTTAAATGGGTTACGGCCCAAACCTCCAAATGTCATTTTACCCACACCGATAGCTACCAATGCACCCACAACAATAATCCACCATGGAATATTTGCTGGAAGGTTGAAAGCCAACAACACTCCGGTAATCACTGCCGAGAGGTTCCCAATGGTAGAAGGGCCTTTGATAAGATACTTCTGAATGAGATACTCAATCAAGACGCAGCTCGCAACTGCAATCGCAGTCACCTTGAGTACGTCCAAACCATAGACCACCGTTGATACCACCAAAGCGGGGATCAATGCAATCAACACATCTCTCATCAGAGAGCGTGTAGACTCCACACTATGCATGTGTGGCGATGGTGCAACAATAAAATTATTTGCCATATCTTTTATTTCTTTTATTTCACTATTTCTTAGCCGCAGCAGCTGCTCTCGATCTTATGATACCCATTACGGTCTGCTTACCATAACGCACATAATCCAACAAAGGCAAGCCTGCAGGACATGTGAATTGGCAACAACCACACTCGATACAGTCTACGATATTCTCCTGCTCCAAACGCTCCCACATCTGCTTCTTGGCAAGTTTCGAGATCAAGTAAGGCTCCAAACTCATAGGACAAGCTGCAACACACTTAGCACACTTGATACATGGAGATGGGCTTACGCGATGAGCATCTACGCCAGCATATACAGTAACACCAGAACAACCCTTAGTCACCGCTGAGTCGAGATTCACCATAGCACGTCCCATCATTGGACCACCATTGACAACCTTCACATCACCCTCAGGCAGACCTCCAGCCATCTCTATGAGCTTAGAGATAGGTGTACCCATACGAGTCAAAAGGTTGCGAGGAGACTGCAAATCCTTACCTGTGATGGTCACAACGCGCTCGATAAGAGGCTTATTCTTCTGCACAGCCTCATAAACCGCCAGAGCAGTAGAAGCGTTACATACCACAGCACCTACATGGATAGGCAAACCCGGAGGTGGTGGCACCTCACGGCCTGTAACAGCTGCAATGAGCTGCTTCTCACCACCCTGAGGGTATTGTACCTTGAGTGGCTCAACCTTGATATCGAACTTACCGCTTGCAATAATCTTATTCAGGTTCTCGATAGCGTCAGGCTTATTATTCTCCACACCAACAACAGCATGCTCCACGTTCAAAGCCTTCTTCAAGATCTCAACACCGATAAGCAACTCCTCACCACGCTCCAACATATTGCGGTGATCTGAAGTAAGGTATGGCTCACACTCTACACCATTGATGATCAAATACTCAGCCTTGCATCCATTAGGAATAGAGAGCTTCACATGGGTAGGGAACGTAGCACCA
Organism: Alistipes sp.; assembly: GCA_017391185.1. Classification (GTDB taxonomy): domain Bacteria; phylum Bacteroidota; class Bacteroidia; order Bacteroidales; family Rikenellaceae; genus Alistipes. The sequence continues at coordinate 10,156 of JAFOZN010000159.1, forward strand.
CCCATACCCACGATACCTGCATCCTTGATCTTCGAGATAATAGCCTGCGAATCCAACTCACACTCGCGCTTGATATCCTTCGAACGATCAATCTCAGGCATCCACTCATCACCCTCACGCTTGATGGTGATCATCATCTGACGCAAACCCTGACCGTTAGGCTGCATATCAACAGCTGTAACAGTGCCAGAGATTGGCGAGTGAATATTTGCCGACATAAAGCCTGTGGCCTCGGCAATTAGCTGACCTGTCAAGACCTTATCGCCCTTAGCTACCTTAGCTGTAGCTGGAGCACCGATGTGTTGTCCAAGAGGAATATTGACTACATCGGGAAGCTCCAACACCTCGATAGCTTTGGCATTGCTCCATTGTTTATTATCTGACGGATGCACTCCGCCAACTGGAAATGTCTTCATAATCTAATCTTTATCTACTCTTTTAACACTATTCATTTTTCGTAGCCTCAACCTTTGGCTCTGCTTTTGCCTCAGCTACCTTAGGCTCTGCAGCAGGTTTTGCTGCAGGAGCCACAGCAGGTGTTGCAGGCTTAGCTGCTGGAGTCTTAGGCTCCTTTGGCAGAGGATCCATACCCTTCAAAACGATTGCACCTGTTGGACACTCGTTGACACACTTACGACACAACTTACACTTCTGAGGATCGATATATGCCAAGCCATTCTCTACGGTAATCGCACCAAAGGCACAAACCTTGGCACACTTACCACAGCCGATACATCCCGCCTTACAAGCCTTCATCGTAACTGCGCCCTTATCCTTGGATACACAACTTACATATACAGCTCTATTCTTAGGCCACTTCTTACGAAGCTCGATGATATTCTTAGGACAAGCCTTAACACATGCGCCACAAGCTGTACACTTCTCAGCATCCACCTCGGCAATGCCTGTCTGAGGATTAACATGGATAGCATCAAAAGCACAAGCCTCTACGCAATCGCCATAACCCAAACAGCCATAGGCACATCCACTCTCACCAACATAGAGTGAAGAGGCAATAGCACAACTCTTTGTACCGTTGTAAGCATTGGTCTTTGCACGCTTAGAACAAACACCACCACAACGAACCGTAGCCACAGTAGGCTCTTTCTCTGGAGCTACCTTACCCAAATAGGCAGCAACAGATTTCATACACTCTGCACCACCGACAGGACAATAGAGCGCAGAGATATCCTCTCTGAGCACCATAGCCTCTGCCATAGCACGACATCCGGCAAAACCACAACCACCGCAATTTGCACCGGGGAACATCTTCTCGACCTCATCGATACGGGGATCCTCCTCTACCTTGAACTTCTGAGCTACGAAGTACAAGATAACGGCAGCGAGAATACCCAACACACTGAGCGTGAGAATAGTAGAAATTAATACCGTCATTTTGTTTATTTTATTATTTTAAACTTTATTTTGTTCTTGATCCTATCTCGCAACATATATAGCACAAGGTAATACACTGCCATACACACAAGCGATACCACAACCGCCATACCCTCACTTGCACCCAACAATATGGCAACAATAAGAGCTACGGTTAACACGAAAAAAGGCACCACATAGGCCAAAACGACCGACTTAGCACCCATAGAGCCACTCTCCAAAGCGACCTCAACCTTTTCCCCTATATTATAATCCTGAGCCGAAGCACAATCCACCTCGACAATCTTCTCTTTTGACTCATCCACACCGCACACCCCACGAGCATGACACTCCGAGCAAGCGCTATTGACCGTCATCTTTACATACACAGTACTCCCCTGCTTACGCACGATCTCACCCGTATGTTTAATTTCTGCCATAATCACAAAGTCCAGCTAAAGCCGACAAACGAGACGATTAATAGCCGTATTTATTCACCAATGGGAACAAGCACTCATGGCGGAATGAGCTTGTCGAAAGACGCAACACAGGAGGATACTGATAACGCTTCTTGACGTTACGCATAATCATCGTATGGATCTTCTCCACAACCTCAGAGTCAAAACCAGCGTTGATAATCTCCTCACGATGCTGTCCCTGCTCGATCATACGATACAAAATAGCATCAACAACCTCATATGGAGGCAGGATATCGCTATCCTTCTGGCCTGGACGAAGCTCCGATGTAGGCTCTTTCTTCAAGATCTCCTCTGGGATAATATCTCCGAATTTAGTATTGATATATCGCGCCAAATCGTAAATCTCACTCTTATACAGATCTCCCGTAACACTGAAAGCTCCTGCTGTGTCTCCATACAGAGTACACCAACCGATGGCGTTCTCACTCTTGTTAGATGAGTTCAACAACACATAGCCATCCTTATTCTGCAGAGCCATGAGCAATACGGTACGAATACGCGATTGGATATTCTCCTCGGTAGCATCAAACTCAGTACCTCCTGTAATAGGCTTAAGCGTATTCATAATCGCTGTATAAGCCTCAGAGATAGGCAATACGCTGAAATCTATGCCCAAATTCTCGGCCAACTTTTTAGCATCCTCAACAGATGACTCTGAAGAGAACTGCGAAGGCAACATCAAACCCTTGACATTCTCTGCGCCCAATGCTCCGACCGCTAAACAAGCCACAACCGAAGAGTCGATACCTCCAGAAAGACCTACGCAAGTCTTCTTGTAGCCATTCTTATGGAAATAATCTCTCAAGCCCAAACACGCGGCTTTATATACGATACGGGTACGATCATTATATGATGTAAAAGGTACCTCGATAGGCTCATTCTCTGCCTCTGTATCATAAATCTGGAAATCCTCCTCAAAACTCTTGAGCAGTAGCTCCAACTCTCCCGACTTATTCATCACGCCCGAAGTACCATCATAAACCAAATCGCCTGCTCCACCGACCTGATTTACAATCACTACATTGCGAGCCTCTGTATATGTAAGATTACGAAGCGTCTCCAAACGATATGTAAGCAAGCCCTTGCCATATCGGCGAGAATTGATACTTACGACCAAATCAATATCTGAATCCAACTCCTGCAAATGTGAAAGATCATCTCCCACAACCACTGCGACTCTCTTACCGTAAAGATCAATCTCCTTATAACCCTCTCCCGAAACGATAAAACCTGCCTCACGGCGAGCTTTGATATGCTGTTTCTCTACTACATCGACAATCTCTCCATCACGTAACACAACAGCTGCACTCACTGCACCGCGCTCGGTCAACATTGGAGAGCCGACAATGGCAGTAATACCCTTACATGCGGATGCTATCTCTTCCAAAGCCTCCTCACAGAGTGTCAGGAACGTAGTTTTACGCAATAGGTCATAGGCTGGCGTACCGCTAATGGCATACTCTGCAAAGAGCACAACATCAGCCTTTTCCATCTTTGCTTTAGCAACGGCATCCTTAATCAGAGACATATTACCATCAATATCTCCGATGGTATAATTTAATTGAGCAAGAGCTATCTTCATTTCGCTTTAGGTTTAGGAGTCAATCCTATTTATAAATTCGGTGCAAAGTTAACAATTATTTTACAAACAAAGGAATAATCCATTTGATTTTTACACAAAAAAAGGGATGAAATCACACGACTTCATCCCTAATTTTCTAAATGTACACCTTCAGAGCAAATTAATTACTCAAAAAGACCATTTTTTACACTTACTCCTCGTCACCACCAACCAAGATTCGACCGCAATACTCACATACGATCAACTTCTTGCCCTGGCGTACATCTACCTGACGCTGAGGAGGAATACGGTTAAAACAACCACCACAAGCATCACGCTTTACTGACACTACAGCCAAACCATTGCGAACCGAGCGGCGAATACGGTTATAAGCTACGAGCAAACGGTCATCAATCTTCACCTTTGCCTTCTCAGCCTTAGCCTCAAGCTCTGCAACCTGATCTGCAGTCTCAGCCTCGATACTCTCCAACTCAGCCTTCTTAGCAGCCAAATCTGCACCACGATCCGCAGCCACAGCCTCTGCCTCCTCCAACTGAGCCTTCTTGTTCTTGATACCTGCTGCGTACTCCTTCAAACGCTTCTCTGCAAGCTCAATCTCAAGCTCCTGATACTCAATCTCTTTAGTGATGGCATCATACTCACGGTTGTTGCGAACATTGTTCTGCTGCTCCTTATAGTGAGTAATCTGGATCTTCGCCTGATCTATCTCGCGGCGACGCTGCTTAGTCAAAGAGTTAAACTCCTCAACCTCACGGCCAATGTTCTCGATACGAGTATTCAATCCTGCGATCTCATCCTCCAAGTCCTGTACCTCTAAAGGCAACTCACCCTTTACCTTGTTGATTTCATCGATCTGAGAATCAATCTTCTGCAACTCATAGAGAGCCATGATCTTCTCCTGCATCGAGTAATCTACTTCAGATGTCTTTTTCTGTGCCATATATTACAAATTTATTTTAGATCGATCTAACACCCCTTTATGCTCTGGTTTAACACCTCTAAACCATGTAGTTTACGGGGTTACGCGAGCGCACACTCTTGCGAACGGCAAAGATAGGAATTTTTTTTGATAAAATATCAAATAAAATCTGAATTACGCAATATTCACTCTCAAAATGACCAATATCTGCCAAAATTATCGAATTTTCGTGCCTCATAAAGTCATTATACTTCAAATCTGAGGTCAAATAGATATCCGCTCCCGCACATCTGGCCTTATCAATGAGCGAACCGCCTGCACCTGTACAGATGGCAACTCTACGAATCTCCGATTTCACAATATCGCTATGGCGTATAGCTCCGACAGAGAACTCCCTCATCACTCGGCGCATAAAATCTTCGCTCCTGATAGGCTCACTCAACTCTCCTACCACGCCAAAACCTGCGCCTTCCATATTAGTCTCATCCAACACCGATACTCTCTCCAAACCGAGCATCTGAGCAACTCTCCAACTCATGCCATCCTGTGCGCTATCCAGATTGGTATGCGCCGCATATATCACAATTCCATGGCGAATCGCCTGCTCGACACATCGCTCGACATAGGTCGATGAATTAAAACGCTTTAGAGGATGAAAAATTATCGGATGGTGAGCTACGATCATATCGCACTGATTCTCGATGGCCTCCTCAATGACCTCCTCGGTAACATCCACCACAAGCAACACGCGATGAATCTCATCATCCTCACGCCCAACAATCAAGCCAGCGTTATCGTACGACTCCTGTAACTTGAGTGGCGCAAACTCCTCAATCAAAGAGGTTATATCTCTGACTTTCATAGGCTAAAACAAAGATTGCTCATAGAATGGGAAAAGTTCCTTTTCCTCTTCATCCTTCTTTTTACGGCGTACCACACGCTTCTTTGGTTGTGGCGCAGGACTCTGCTCCTGAGCTTCATCCTCCGAGATCTTCTGCACAACACTCTTGCGCTTAGGTTTTGGCTCTGAAGCAGGAATTTGCTCTGAAGCTGGTTCAGAGGTTTGCTCTGGAGCGGCCTCTGCCTCTGCCATAGGCTCCTCCACGATTGTCTCCGATGGATTAACATCCTTCGCAGACTTTTCCTTATCTTGAACTACACTTTTTACAATAGGCTCAGCAGGCTCCTCTACATCTGCCGCAACAAACTCCTCTGCCGAATTACCTTTTAACTCCTCACGCACCTCGACAAGCGATGCACGAATACGCTGCAAACGCTCCAAGAGCTCCATATCTCGGCTTAGCTCGCTACCCGATCTGCGCTTTAAGACCTTATTTGCACCATCGAGCGTCATACCACGCTCCTTGACAAGATGGTAGATCAACTTAAGTTTCTCCACATCCTGAGGTGAAAACATACGATTGCCCTTCTTATTCTTATGAGGCTTTACGCAGTCGAATTTCGACTCCCAATGACGTATAAGCGAAGGGTTGACATCGAACATCTCGGCAACCTCGCCCATTGAATAATAGAGTTTCTTATCAGCCATAGATTTATCTCTTGTTTACTTTAAAATTCTGAGTGAATTGGGATACATATTGTTCACGCGATTGCCTACACGTTTGACAAATCCCAAAGGCAAAGCATCATACTTCACCAAATTTATACCATCCTCAAATAGCCCCGCATCCAAATCCTGCTTGCGAAGGAATTTCAGCGCATCATCCAACCCAAGCTCGCAACTTGGCACAACACCGTCTGCCAAATCTACATAGAGAGCCAACGAAGCCTCCGGCTTGAGCCGCCCCTTAAATATCTGCCCCATCGCTACGCCTGAATACACCACCGAGAGCTGCGATGAGAGGGATTCTATTACTTCGTAATACTCCTTACGACAACTATATATGGTCTCACCAGCCAAGAAGAATCTCTTCTGTTCGGGGTTCTTCACCCACTTTAACAACTCCTCCTGCTCCTTACGACCAATGGGCACTATTGTTTGCTTTTTTGCCTTAACTAACTTACGTTTATCCCTTCGCTCGCCCCTGCGCTTGGCAACGGCCATAAACATTCCCTCGCCTGAGAGGTTGTGTGGGAAAAATCTGAAGGTCTGAAAACATCCAACCTCACCACAAACAACACCCCACTTGGGATCAATCTCAACTTTAGCTACAGACTCCAGCTCCTCGCCATAGGACTCCATCATACGCGCCACTACACCCTCATCCTCTTGACGATTGAACGTACATGTACTATAGAGCAATACTCCACCCTCACTCAAAGCTTCAAAGGAATTCTGAATAATCTCCCACTGACGCTCGGCACACATATTTACATTTGCTTCACTCCACTGCTCTCGCGCCTCATCCAACTTACGGAACATACCTTCGCCCGAACACGGAGCATCCACAGCAACAGCATCAAACCATCCCTCGATAGCACGATAACGCGAAGAGTCATTGCACGTAACTATCATATTACCAATACCCCACTTGCGGGCATTATCGGCCAAAACGGCACACCTAGAACGATTGATCTCATTGGCCACTACCAAACCATCCCCACCGACAAGCGAAGCATAGTGGGTACTCTTGCCTCCAGGTGCAGCACACATATCGAGAATCTTGCAACCCTTGATAGACTCCTCTCCACCCAAGGCCTGCTCCATCACATAGCCTGCAAATTGAGAAGATGCCTCCTGCACATAATACGCTCCACCATGAAACTTGGGATCGAGCGTAAAGCTCGGACGCTCTTTGAGCGTATAACCATCCCTACTCCATCCTATCTGCGCCCCACTAAAAGCGCACTGCGCACCTTTAAAAGGATTCATACGCACCGAAGTAGATGGCTCACTCATAAGCGCAGCGCACAACTGATGGCCCTGCTCCTGGCCAAGCTCCTCAACCATGCGCAAAACAAAATTCTCAGGCAGCTGCATCTTATCTTATTTTTTACAATCGAGCTTCTCCAAACGCTCACAAATACGATCAACCACCTCTGGATCATTGACAAAATCATCAACATCCTTATCTATTACCAACACCTCTCCCTGATATATGTTGTTGATCCAATTCTCATACTTCTCGTTCAATCTCTCCAGATATGCCTCATCAATATTTGACTCATAATCTCTTCCACGGCGTTTAATCTGCGAAACCAAAGTCGGGATACTCGCCTTGAGATATATGAGCAAATCGGGCTGAGGAACAAGATTGGTAGTAAGATCAAAGATCTTCATATAGGTAGCAAAGTCGCGCGAAGACATCAACCCCATACGATGGAGATTATCGGCAAAGATATGTGCATCTTCATATATGGTACGATCCTGAAATATCACCTCCTCACCCGAAGATAACATATCCAAAGTCTGACGAATACGATTGCCCAAAAACGAGACTTGAAGATGAAACGCCCAACGACTCATATCGTTATAGAAATCTCCGATATAGGCGTTATCCAAATCCTCATAATAGGCTTTAGCTCCATAACGCTTGGTCAGAATCTCCGTAAGGGTAGTCTTTCCACTACCAATATTTCCTGCGATTGCTATATACATAATTTCTTCTATATTTTCTTCGGTTTAGGTCTTTGGCTCACTTCGCTAATTAAAGTACTCGCCTACGGTGGCTATCGAGCCTGGCATAGAGAATACCACTACCCTATCGTAAGCCTTGATCTGGGTATCTCCCACAGCGATAAATGCCTTATCGCCACGCACTACACCTCCTACAATCACATCGTGTGGTAGGCGCATATCCTTGATGGCGCACTTGGTAGCTGGAGAATTGGGCTTTACGATAAACTCCAGCACCTCTGCCTCACTACCCGACAAGCAACGTATCGCCTGAACATCGGTCGACATGGTAAAACGGAAGATATTAGATGCCGTAACACGCTTTTTGTTGATGATAGTATCTATACCTACGCTCTCTGCAAGGCTGACGTAATTAAGATTCTCCACCTCGGCAATAACTCGCTTCACGCCCATACGTTTGGCCTGCATCGCCGCCAAGATATTGGTCTCACTACGTCCTGTAACAGCCAAGAAAGCATCTACGTTCTGCAAACCCTCCTCCAACATAGCATCAAGATTACGGCCATCCTCGTGGATAATCAGCGTCTTATCGAGTTGCTCAGCGAGACGATATGCCTTTTCAGCATTATAATCTACCATCTTGATATTTATCTCATCCTGCAACTCCAAAGCCACACGCACACCGATACGCGAACCACCCAAGATCATCAGACTATTAACCTCCACGCTCTTCTGTCCAGAAAGTTCGGTAACACTCTTTGCCACATCTTTACGAGCGATAACATAGACCATATCTCCCTCCAAGAATACATCCTGACCGCGAGGAATAATGGTCTGGGAACCTCGCGTGATGGCCACAGCTCTAAACTCTGTAATCGAGCCATCTGCCGCGAGTTCTATCAATTTACGGCCAATGAGTGGCGAAGTAGGCTCCAAACGGAATACCACCAGCGAAAGCAAGCCGCTCGAAAAATCGACATAGTCGGTAGTTGAAGTGTGTCCCAAAAGATTAATCACCTCCAGAGCCGCTACCTTCTCTGGATAGAAGAGGTAGTCGATACCCATGTCAATAAACATCTCTTTATTGTTGGGTTCGAGATATTCATTATTGTCAATTCGTGCAATAGACTTTTTAGCACCCAACTGCTTGGCCATAATCGCAGAGAGGATATTGGTATTCTCCTCGTGGTTTACGGCAATAAAAAGGTCACAACGTCTAACTCCAGCCTTACGCAAAACAGCAAAAGTCGTAGTATCTCCTTCGATAGTTATCAAATCGGCCAAACTATGCAACTCATCCAGAGCCTTCACATCTTGGTCGATGACCGTAATATCATGTCCATTACCACTCAGCATACGCGCCAAGTGGCTACCCATCTCTCCAATTCCTGAAATTACAATTTTCATATTGCCAAATCTTTTCGACCTTCGCTGCACAATATTTGAGCCTCATGCTCTTTCATCGGAAACAAAGCCCACCAAACATTATGCAAAGTCTTAGGTCTAAAATGGATACTCTATTGCAAATTAACTCACAAATATATAAATTTGTTGGCGGAAATTCAACTATTTCCTCATTTTTAACTTAAGAAGCTGATTTTTATACATTTTTAGTAGCATGATTACCACCATATTGATTGTCATCGGAATATCTATCCTTGCCGTAGGATTGTTCTTTTTGGGTATGTCGCTGACTCAGATTTTCAAGGGACACGATATCGATTCGGAGATTGCCACCAACAAAGATATGCAACGCTTAGGTATCAAGTGTGCCGTACAAGAGTCGCGCGAGGATACTGGTACCGATTGCGCTGATATAGGATGTCACGGCAACTGCTCTTCGTGCGATATTGACCACGAAGCAGAGAAGAAGAAACAATAAAAAAACCTGTCTAACGCAATGTTAGACAGGTTTTAAATTCGGTTATGATCACTCCGACCGAGAATTACTCAGCCAATGGAGTTACGCTAACGTAAGACTTACCAGAAGACTTCTTGCAGAAAGCAACTGTACCGTCAACCAACGCAAACAAAGTGTGATCCTTACCCATACCCACGTTCTCACCTGGGTTGTGAACTGTACCACGCTGACGTACGATGATGTTGCCGGCCTTAGCGAACTGACCACCGAAAAGCTTTACACCGAGTCGCTTGCTCTCTGACTCACGGCCGTTCTTTGAACTACCTACTCCTTTTTTGTGTGCCATGTTTCTCTAACGTTTTAATTATGCAACAATATCCTCTACGAGAATCTGGGTGAGGTACTGACGGTGACCGTTGCACTTCTGATAACCAGTTCTACGCTTCTTCTTGAACACCAAAACCTTATCGTCCTTAAGGTGCTTCAAGATCTTACAATTAACTGAGGCGCCTTCTACTACAGGTGCACCTACCTTAACCTGACCGTCGTTGTCTACAAGCAGGACCTTGTCGAAGCTCACTGACGACTCTACGTCGCCCTGAAGACGGTGAACATAGAGCTTACGACCCTTCTCAGCCTTAAACTGCTGACCTGCGATTTCTACTATAACGTACATTATTCTAAAAATAAATTACATTTTGCCGAAATTCGGCGTGCAAATATACAAAAAATATTCTCAAACAAATCATAAACCCACTTTTTTTTCAGCAAATTAGCATTTGGCACACTTTTCGAACGGGGTATGCGGCAAAACAGACGGTATGAATAGGTCAAAAATTGTTATATACTCACGTTGCACAGCCGCCGCAACCCTCGTAGCCGAAATTGTTGGATGCGACACGACAAGGGTTATTTGTTGCACGTCGCAAGAGATGCTCGCCACCACCTGCGAGCAACATCAACCCGAATTAGTCATTATACTCGCCATAAAGCCTTTTATCGATGGTTCAGAGCTAATTAAGCAAATCCGTCGGGGCGACAAGCGACGACCTCCGATATATGTCGTGGCGTGGCAACAATCCGAGCAGATTGTACTTAGTCTTTTGGAGTGCGGCGTTGACCAATATATGACCTTTCCTATATGTATGAGCCGCCTGCGGGGCAAGAGCTACTCACAGATAGATACTACGCAACGAGTATGACAATAGGCTCTGTATATATCATAGTGGTGACGACAATAACTATCGTCACTCTTTTGCTTACGTGGTTGCAGAATCGTCGGCAGGTTAGTTCTCTTCGTAATCAATATATTAAGCAGGTTACATCTCTACTCCTTAGCGAACAACCATCGACCATAAAGATACTCGCTCGCTCACGGCGCAACCGCATAGCTTTAGCCGAGGCGATATACACCGTCGTAAGCCACACTTACGGCAACGACACCGATGCTCTGCGTCACGTGGTTGAGCAGAATCGGTTAGAGAGTTTATTATTTAGGGAGATACATCTATCGCACGGCACACGACGTGCCCGTATGTTAATGCTTCTTAGTGCAATACCGCTTAACACAGATAAAGTAAAGCAACTATCACACTATATGCACTCGCACGACAGCGATATAAGAATCAGCGCCTTGACCGTCGCATTGGCATCCAGCCCCTCGATGGCGATACGCACAATTGCCACATTCGACTTTGCTCTTACACCCTTTGATACGGCACGTATAATCGCTCTACTGCGTCGTGGGTTGCTCCCGATAGCCTATGAGCCGCTACTTGATAGCAATAACCACAACCTGCGAATATTGGGATTGGCTATCGTGCGTAGCTTCGGGATAGAGATAGCTGAAAAACATCTCCACAAGATTATATCTGCCGAGGAGGATATAACTATCGTCAACCAGACAATATACACCCTTGCATCGCTCGGTCGTCCACTCCACCACACCCGAATACGTGAACGTCTGGCAGCTATGCCCGCCTGCAAACGCAAGGAGCTATGCCGTCATCTCACCGTAGAGGGGTATTCTCTATCAGCCGTGAGGAGTATATTTACCGAGCAGGAGAGCGTATATGCAGAATTACTTATAAACTCGTATAAACGGGCACTTGTTCACGCCTAAGCAATATAAAACATATGAATGAGATAGAGTACATATCGATTGCCGTGCTATCAATCTTTGCGATAACCGCACTACATCGCACGGCACGCATAGCAGATGCCATACATCGCCGAGACCTTATAACAGAGGATATAGCAGGGTGTTGCGAATCACTCGGTTTTGTGGGGTGTTCGGTGATTTGCAGCGGAGTATATTCGCTAAAACATATTGAGGAGCTGCTCGGGCAGGAGTATGACCGTTATGAGGTGATAATAACGCTCGATGCTCAGGAGCAGAGTTCGGCATTTCAGGAGATCATCGAGCGCTACCGAATGATACGTGTAAACTGCTCGTCAAACGAGGAGCTACCTACGGCATCAATAAGGGCTCTTTATCGTTCTCGCCAGCGCAGTTTCCGCCGGCTTATTCTCATTGACAAAGCCTTCACGGAGTATTACGATGACCTTGACGCAGCAACCGCCATTGCATCTTATAATTACCTGCTCCCCGTAGGTCACAACTCTCGCCTCTGCCCTAAGGCTGTTGAGTGCATAGCCATAACTCTCTCCGACCAGGAGACTCAGAGTCTGGATATGCTCTACTCGCTGGCATCAGAAGGGGTAGTTTTTCGGCGTGATGCCGTCATTGCCAACGGAGGATTCTCCCAGCACATCGTAAAACAGATTCCATCCAAGCGCCAGATTTATACATATATTCCACTGATATTCAGCAACAAACTCACACCATCACCCCTGCCGACAATAAGTGTCGTAGCGGCAGCAATTTGCTCCATACAACTGCTTGCAGGGGCGAGAGTAGCCATAGCCACAATGATGACAATTATAATGATAATCGCACTTGCGAGATACGTCTCCAAACTCTCAACGCCAACAAATTGTTCCCTTAGGTTGATGTTATGTTATTTTCGGAAAATTACCTCTATTTTTCGTTCAAGAAAATTCCGAATATCATAAATAATTTGTATCTTTACAAAGAAATAAAAACCTATCACTAAATGACTACTCAGGACCAACAACAAATTGTAGCACAAATACGTGAGCACCTGCTACCCCACTGCTTTAATGCGGCTGTAAAGGCTGGTGCCGCAATAATGAAGATATATAAAAATCGAGACGATTACGACATCTCGCTCAAGAGCGACCACACCCCCATTACGATGGCAGACCGTATGGCTCACAACACCATCAAGGATACGCTGGGGCCGACACGAATCCCCGTACTTAGCGAGGAGGGTCGTGAAATGTTATACGACGAGCGCCGCAACTGGGAGCTGTTCCTGCTTGTTGACCCTCTGGATGGAACGGTAGAGTTTATCAAGGGCAATAACGAGTTTACGGTAAACATCGCTCTGCTGGCTGATAACGAGTGCGTAGGCTCAGTTCTCTACGTACCCTACCTTGAGAAGATGTACGTTGCAGCCAAAGGCAAGGGCGCATACCTCATTCGCAACATTGCGCCGAGCGACAATCCCCAATATGAGGGTAAGCAAATTGAGGCTATGTTGGAGAAGTTACCGCTTGAGGGTAGTTGCCACGAGGGATTCCGTGTAGCCTTGTCACGTTCACACCAGACACCCGAGACACATCAGCGTGTCGAGGAGTTACGTGCAGAGCATCCCGACCTGGAGATTGTTGAGCAGGGAAGCTCTTACAAGTTCTGCCTGCTGGCGGAGGGTACGGTTGACTACTACGTTAGAACTACTCACACCTACGAGTGGGATACTGCGGCTGGAGAGTTGATTCTCTCGGAGGCGGGAGGTAAGACAATCTCCTACCCCGATGGCAAACCGCTCGAGTACAACAAGGAGGACCTTAAAAATCCCTGGTTTGAGGCTCAAGGTGCCAAGTGCAGATAAGA
>JAFOZN010000160.1 GCA_017391185.1 Alistipes sp.
AGCACGACCATCACGGATAGAGATCATAGCATCGGAATCGACAATACCAGCACGCTTAGCGTTATTTAAGACCTGCTGCAATCGTTTTGACACCTGACCTTCATGTTCGCGAATAGCTCGGCGGATAGCGAGTAATTCGGGAGATGCACCATCGCGGATATTACCCTCATCATCAAGAAGTTGGTTAATACGGCGGATAACATCTGGGAATACACACACTCTCTGGCTTCGCGCTCTTAGACGTGGATACTGCTCTTCGGAACGGTTCATGATAAAACCAACCATATTACCTACCGCTGTCAGTGCAATACGCAATGTAGAGAGCTCTTCCGAGGTTAGAAACGCCCCTTCAACACCGATTTTGGAGATTATCAACTCCATATCGGGATACTCATCTTTTGGGGCATCACTCTCCAACATCAAGATCACTCGCATCTCATCGGCAATGTCTTGCTTAAAGGCAATCTCCGCAGCCGAAGAGGAGAATTTCTCACCCAAGATAATATCCCTACCCGCCTGCATGCTGCACAGAGAGGCCACCTGCTCACGCAAGCGGTCAAAACCTATCTTCTGTTCAAAATTAGCGGGGTATATCATTTCTCATTAACAATTTAATTTTCACTCTTATTTAGCCTGTTTCTTAGCAAGCTCTGCCTCACGCTCGGCTGCCTCATCAGCACGCTTAATAGCTCGTTTCTCGGCCTTAGCCTTGGCTTTGGCTACCTTGTGCTCAGGATTCTTACCTCCAAAGACAGAGACCTGAACATAACGCGATGGATTCTCCTTCAAATCCTCAAGCAATACCGAAAGATTGTTGCTCGCTGAGGTGAGATTATCATAAAGCTCTGCATCGCTAAGCATCTTGCCGATGCTACCATTCTTATCATTAACCGAAGCCAATACATCATTGAGATTGTTAACCACGCCCTCAATCTCTGTCACGAGATTAGATTCAGCCAACTTACCCGAAAATGCACTCATATTGTCGATGATAGCATCAACCTCAGAAGCATTATCTCCCAACGCCTTAGAGAACTCGCTAAGTGAAGCAAACGCCTGCTCAAGATGTTGTTTTTCATTGGCAAGCATCGAGTTAACATTGCCTGTAAGGCCATCTACGTTGCTCATGATGTGGGTAATGGTCTCGGTATTCTGAGCCATCAAACCGTTGATACCATTGAGCGTCACCGTCAAGTTATCCATAATACCCTTGACCTTCTCCAAAAGACCAGTAAGCTCTGTCGAAGCCATATCCATCAAATCTACACTCTCCTTCGACTGAATAGTACCTTTGTTTGGGGTAAATTCAGATGATGAACCATAAAGAATCTTCACAGCCTTACCACCCATCAATCCATCGCTAAAAATCTCAGCCTTGGAATCTGTAGGGATACGATACTGCTTGTCAATAGAAAGCGTAAGCTCTACACCCTTTGAAGGATCCTCGTTGAGTTTAACATCAACCACAGAACCTACCTTCACGCCCGAAATCATAACATGCGAAGCTGGCTGAATACCACCAACTTGAGTATAATAGGCATAATAGGTATAGCTATTACTAAAAATCTCTGCTCCTTTGAGCATTCTTGCAACGCC
>JAFOZN010000161.1 GCA_017391185.1 Alistipes sp.
CGTACCATCAAGGATGTATTCTGTCGCTATAAGACCCAGCAGGGCTATCGTGTAAATCGTAAGGCCGGTTGGGATACCCACGGTCTGCCTGTGGAGTTGGGCGTTGAGAAGACCCTCGGCATCACCAAAGAGGATATCGGCTCTAAGATTACCATCGAGGAGTACAACCGCACCTGCCGCGAGGCGGTGATGGAGTTCACCGATATGTGGGAGAACCTTACCAAGCAGATGGGTTATTGGGTAAATATGGATGATCCATATATCACCTACGACAACAAATATATCGAGACTCTTTGGTGGTTGCTCCGCCAGCTCTACGACAAGGGCTTGCTTTATAAGGGTTATACCATCCAGCCATACTCTCCAGCAGCAGGTACAGGTCTTTCGACTCACGAGTTGAACCAGCCTGGTTGCTACCGCGATGTAAAGGATACCACTATGGTGGCTCAGTTCCGCATCACAGAGCCTAAGGCTGAGATGGAGGGTTGGGGTACGCCTGTATTCTTGGCGTGGACCACTACCCCATGGACTTTGCCATCGAACACCGCACTCTGCGTTGGTCCTAAGATCGACTACGTAGCGGTACGTACATACAACGGCTACACAGGCGAGAAGATCACAGCCGTATTGGCCGAGCCTTTGCTCTACACTCACTTCAACAAGAAGGCCGAGGGTATTGCTCTGGAGGACTACAAGGCGGGCGACAAGCTCATCCCATTCGAGGTTGTTGGTCGCTGGAAGGGTCCTGAGCTTGTGGGCATGCATTACGAGCAGTTGATCCCTTGGGTGAAGCCTGTAGAGTTGGACGAGGAGGGTAATTGGCAGAATGCCGAGGCTAAGGCCTTCCGCGTAATCCCTGGCGATTATGTTACGGTAGAGGATGGTACAGGTATCGTACACATCGCGCCTACGTTTGGTGCCGATGATGCCTTTGTAGCGCGTCAGGCTGGTATCCCATCGCTCTTTATGATCAACAAGCGTGGCGAGACTCGCCCAATGGTTGATCTTCAGGGTAAGTTCTACATGATGAAGGAGTTGAACGAGAAGTTCGTAGCCGAGTGCATCAACACGGAGGCTTACAAGGAGTATGAGGGTCGCTGGGTGAAGAATGCCTACGATCCACAGTTCACCGTAGATGGCAAGTACGATGAGGCTGCGGCACAGGCTGCAGAGTCACTCGATGTATATATCGCAATCAATCTTAAGAGCATTAACAAGGCTTTCAAGATCGAGAAGCACACACACAACTACCCACACTGCTGGCGTACTGACAAGCCTGTGTTGTACTATCCTTTGGACTCATGGTTTATCAAGACCACAGCCCTCAAGGAGCGTATGATGGAGCTCAACACCACTATCAAGTGGAAGCCTGAGTCAACAGGTACAGGTCGTTTCGGCAAGTGGTTGGAGAATCTGAACGATTGGAACCTCTCTCGTTCACGTTTCTGGGGAACGCCACTCCCAATCTGGGCTACAGAGGATCGCTCGGAGCTCAAGTGTATTGGTTCGGTAGAGGAGCTCATGGCTGAGATCGAGAAGAGTATCGCCGCAGGCCACATGAGCGAAAACCCATACAAGAATTTCAAGGTGGGCGATATGTCTAAGGAAAACTACTCGGTAGAGAATATCGACCTTCACCGCCCATACGTAGATTCTATCATCCTCACCTCATCGACAGGCGCACCAATGAAGCGCGAGAGCGACTTGATTGACGTATGGTTTGATTCGGGAGCTATGCCTTACGCTCAGATTCACTATCCATTTGAGAATGGCGGCGCCGACTTCAAGGAGGTATTCCCAGCCGACTTCATCGCCGAGGGTGTGGATCAGACTCGCGGTTGGTTCTTTACTCTGCACGCAATCGCCACTATGTTGTTTGACTCGGTGGCATTCAAGAATATCATCTCTAACGGTTTGGTATTGGACAAGAACGGCAACAAGATGTCTAAGCGTCTTGGCAATGCAGTTGATCCATTCGAGGTACTTTCGACCTACGGAGCCGATGCCACACGTTGGTATATGATCTCCAACTCACAACCTTGGGACAACCTCAAGTTCGACAAGGAGGGTGTTGACGAGGTACGCCGCAAGTTCTTCGGCACACTCTACAACACATACTCATTCTTCGCGCTCTACGCCAACGTAGATGGTTTCACAGGCGCAGAGGCCGAGGTTTCTATCGAGAAGCGTCCTGAGATTGACCGTTGGATCATCTCGCTCTTGAACACGTTGGTCAAGGACGTAACACGCTACCTAAACGACTACGATCCTACCCCTGCAGCACGTGCTATTCAGGAGTTTGTCAATGAGAATCTCTCTAACTGGTACGTTCGCCTTAACCGTAAACGTTTCTGGGGCGGTGGCATGACCGAGGATAAGCTCTCGGCATACCAGACTCTCTACACATGTTTGGAGACTGTGGTGAAGCTCTCAGCACCATTTGCGCCATTTATCTCAGACCGCATCTTCTGCGATTTGAATGCTCTGAGCAAGCGTCACGCTGAGGATTCTGTACACTTGGCACAGTTCCCTGTGGCTGATGAGTCACTCATCGACACCGATTTGGAGCAGACTATGGATATCGCCCAAAAGGTTTCATCTATGGTTTTGGCATTGCGCCGTAAGGTGAATATCAAGGTGCGCCAGCCATTGACTAAGATTTTGATTCCTGTCTTGGATCAGGATATGGCACGCCACATCGAGGCTGTCAAGTCATTGATCATGGGCGAGGTGAACATCAAGGATATAGAGCTTCTGAGCGATACGACAGGTATCATCACCAAGCGTATCAAGCTCAACTTCAAGAACTTCTGCCAGCGTTACGCTAAACTCGCCAAGCAGATGGCTGCTCTTGCTGCGACATTCTCTCAGGAGCAGATCTCAGCTATCGAGTCAGCTGCGGAGACTACGCTCGACTTGGCTGGTGAGCAGGTTGTGGTTACTCCTGCCGACTTCGAGATCACATCGGAGGATATGCCAGGTTGGTTGGTAGCATCGGAGGGTAAGCTCACCGTAGCACTCGACATTACCGTCACAGACGAATTGCGCGAGGAGGGTGTGGCACGCGAGTTGATAAATCGTATCCAGAACATCCGTAAGGACTCTGGCTTCGAGGTTACCGATAAGATCTCCATCCAGATCGAGCTCAAACCTTTGGTAGCAGGCGCTATTGCCAACTTCGCAGACTACATCGCATCGCAGACTCTGGCCGTAGAGGTTAAGGGCACTGAGGAGCCTCAGGGAGCTGTTGTCGTAGAGTCTGAGGTTGACGAGGAGCCATTGCGTATCGCGGTGACTAAGCTCTAAAAAAGGGCATGAAAGTAAATATGGCGGATGTTTTATGGTAAAGATTTTGGAATTTATAAAATTTGTATTATCTTTACATTAGAACCTTAAAATATTTACTACTATGGCAAATGAAAGTGTAAGATACGGAGATAATGACCTTGCCGAATTCAAGCAGGTAGTCTTGAAGAAGCTTGAGCAAGCGAAGGCTGATTACGAGCAGTTGCGTTCTAACATCACTCATTCGGGTAGCAACGACACCGAGGACACATCACCTACATATAAGGTGTTGGAGGAGGGTGCTGCGACACTCTCTAAGGAGGAGGTAAGTCGCTTGGCAGCCCACCAGATGAAGTTTATCCGCAATCTGGAGATGGCACTTGTGCGTATCGAGAACAAGACCTATGGTATCTGCAAGACCACAGGCAAGTTGATCCCTAAGGAGCGTCTGATGCGTGTTCCTCACGCCACAGAGTGTATCGAGGCCAAGGAGGCCCGCAAATAAAGGGGCGACTAAAGGCCCATAAATAAAAGGGACCCATAAATAAAAGGGGCTCGTAAAGAAGGGGCTCGTAAAAAAAGGGCGTGCCCGTAAATAAAGTTCTGACACTTTTCAAACTCAAAAGGCTGTCCAACCCAAGGTTGTGACAGCCTTTTTTATGGTTAATACCCCCAAGCTAAAATAGGAATGGTGTCAAAAACAATTTTGAATCTTGAATCTTGAATTTTGAATTATTTGTAATCCTTGGGCAGACATCCATACTGCTTCTTAAAGCAAGAAGAGAAATACGATGGCGAATTGAACCCCACGAGCATACAAATATCCGCTATCGAGTGCCTACGCTCCTGCAAAAGCTCCGCTGCACGCTTCAGCCTCGCCAAGCGCATATACTCATTGGGGCCAATACCCGTAATCTGCTTAACCTTGCGGAAAAGATTTGAGCGACTCATGCACATATCCGATGCAATGTCATCTATCGAGAGATTTATATCGTTCATATTCTTGTTAATATGCTCAATAAAGCGATTAAGCAAGTCCTCATCACTCCCCGTCAACTTCTCGCTCTGCTCGCCACTCTCGCCTGCAAGTATAGCATCATCTATAGCCTCCTGAGCCAAAGCCTCATCACTCTCCACAACGGCATCCACCGACTCCTCTTCGGCATTTGTCGCCATCTGCTCGGCGATAATGACTCCACTCGGCTCAACAACCTCTCTCTGCGCTGCCAAAGCCTGCGTGAGCTTCTCATTCTCGCTCTGAAGCTCGTTTATCCTACTCTGTAGTTTGAGCATCTGCATACGCGAGGAGCGCATCCTACGCATCTGTAATATCACCACTACAGCGAGTAGCGCCAAAGCCATCAGCATAGCATACGAGGGCTCAAAGGCAATCTGTAAAACATGTATCATATCCCTATATTATCTTAACATTATATCATCAGAGTTAATCTGACGACTTCCCCATAATCAAAGATACAAAACATTTTCCGAAAAATCAACACCCTACCCCACAAAAAAAGGACTCGCCCAAAGGCGAGTCCCATGATTATCTAATTTAAATACCTAAATTAGTTCCAAAGACGCAACTCACAGCAGTTAACTGAGTTACCGCGGTTAGAGCTTGTATAACGGATTACGATATACTGAGTGTTTACCTTAGGGAACTCACTAACAGTTACACGTGAACCGTGACCCTGACCGTTTGTCTCATAATAACCGAGGAAAGTCAAACCATCCAACTGGATATCCTCAGTATTAGAGTAATCAGCTGTCTCAGCAGCATAGAGCTCAAAGCCCTTAGCATCACTGTGCATGCTGTCGTTACGACGCCAGTACTCCAAAGCTGTTACGTCCTGCTTAGAGCCCAAATCAATAACTGCGTTGAAAGGCACTGTTGTAGGACCCCAACCACCGCTTGACCAACGGTTCTCCCAGTGAGTAGTTGTGTTGTTATCAAACATCATGTTCCAATTGATTGAAGACCATGATGAACCTGGGACAAACTTCATGTTAGTGTGATCAAGTACAGTTCTATCTGTCAAAGCGATACCAGCTGTGCGGTTAGCATCATCCATGTGCTGCTTGAAGATAAAGTGATCTGTACGAGTATCGAAGCGGATGTACATAGTGTAGATCTCACCCTTCTCAGCGTAGTTAGTAAGCATATCCTTCTGACCGTTCAACTTAGCGTTACCGAACTTAACCTGAACATCATAGATACCTGCTGGAGCGCCTGCTGGCAAAGAGATAGTGTAAGAAGCAGATGTCTCACCTGCACCCATTGAAGAGTTACCCTCGCCCTTCTTCATGCGCGATTCCCAGCGCGGCATCGACGGCGTGGACGGTACGGTGCTCCTGACCTATGTTGCCGACGATGCAACGGTCAAGCTGGGCGCGGGCGCAGGCGTCAACGGTCTGCGTATCTTCTGCGGCGATTATGAGCCCGAGGAGGTCAAGCTGTTGCTTGATCGGGACGACGACATCACGCGCAACCAGACG
>JAFOZN010000162.1 GCA_017391185.1 Alistipes sp.
CGTTTGGCACGTCACGGTAAGAAGGGTGCTCCCATCTACCACATCGTTGCCGCAGATAGCAGAGCGCCACGTGATGGTAGATTTATCGAGAAGTTGGGTGTTTACAACCCAAACACTAATCCTGCTACAATCGATCTTAAGTTTGAGAGAGCTTTGGATTGGTTACTCAAGGGCGCACAACCTACCGATACTTGTCGAGCTATTCTCTCGTACAAGGGTGTATTATACAAGAAGCATCTGTTGGGTGGCGTAGCTAAGGGCGCATTCTCTGAGAGTGACGCTGAGGCTAAGTTCAACAAGTGGCTTGGTGAGAAGGAGAGCAAGATCGCCGCTAAGGTTAACAAGCTCGCTTCTGACGCTCAGGCTGCTCAGAAGGCTGCACTTGCTGCCGAGACTAAGGTTAAGGAGGATCGTGCTGCCGCTTTGGCTGCAAAGGCTGCTGAGGCTGCCGCTGCTGCTGTTGAGGAGACTGCAGAGGCTACTGAGGAGGTTGCAGCAGAGTAAGCTCGCAACTCCCCTGAAAAGAGAAGAGCTGCCTAATGTATTGGGCAGCTCTATTTTTTAAATCCCCTACCTTTTATTTAACCACTTTATGAACCGCGACAATATAGACTTTGGCAAGGAACAAATCTCATCACTCTTTCGCCGTATCTTGATCCCCACCTTGCTCGGTATGCTCTGCATGTCGGTGATGACTATCATCGATGGAGCCTTTGTTGGTCATGGTGCTGGTAGTGATGCTTTGGCGGCAGTCAATATCTTCTGTCCGTTGTGGCTCATCGTAAGTGGTTTCGGTTTGATGTACGGTATCGGATGCTCGGTTGTGGCTTCGATACATCTTTCGCACGAAAATACCAAAGCTGCCAATATCAATATCACGCAGACGCTCATATTCGGCTCTGCCATATCGTTGCTACTCTCGTTGGTAGTAAATATATTTGATGTCGAGGTAGCACATCTTTTGGGAGCATCGGATCAGTTGCTTCCGCTTGTTTTGGATTACCAGAGGTGGCTCTCGCTTGCCTTTCTGCCGATATTTTTGGAGACCGTAGGTCTTCTGATCATCCGTTTGGACGGCTCACCACGATACGCTATGGTATGCTCCGCGTTGCCTTCGATAATCAACGTGGTGTTGGATTATGTATTCCTCTACATCTTCGGTTGGGGTTTGGAGGGTGTAGCCATTGCTACTGCCATAGGATGCCTGACGGGAGGTATATTGGTGGTAGTATATATGTTTGGCTTCACTCAGAGGATTGCCCTCTACCGCCTCAAACGCACGATGAAGAGTTTTAAACTGATGATGCGCAACATAGGTTATCAGACCAAATTGGGTGTTGCAGCTATGTTGGGTGACATCAGTATCGCAGTATTCATGCTCGTAGGTAACTACGTTTTTCTACACTACATGAGTGAGGATGGTGTTGCTGCATTCTCTATTGTCTGCTACGTCATGCCTTTTATCTTTATGACAGCAAATGCCATAGCTCAATCTGGCCAACCCATTATCAGCTATAACTATGGCGCAGACAAATTACACAGAGTAAATCAAGCTCGCCTGCTCATCACCCGTACCGCCCTTGGCGCAGGTGTTGTGGCTCTGTTGGTGGGAATGCTCTGCTCGGATTATATCGTGAGGATATTCCTCAGTCCCGAATACCCCTCATATATGATGGCAATGGCGGGATTACCCATCGTGGCGTTGGGTTTTATCCCTTATATCTACAACGTCACCATGATCGGCTATCTGCAGAGTATCGAGCGTGGCCGCTCGGCAGCACTCTTTTCTGCGCTACGAGGAGTTGTGCTGATTATTCCTGCATTTATCTTCATGCCCCAACTTATCGAGGGCGTAGGCATCTGGCTTGCATTGCCTGTAGCGGAGAGCGTGACCATGATTTTGATTTATAGCTACATAGAATATAGAAGCAACTAACTCAGAAAATCTCACTCAATATGGAAAATATGATCGCCGTAGCTCGTGTGAGCAAACTCTTCGGTCAGGCCGACACAGGAGGTTTGGCTATCTCGCTATATACCACCTTCCCTGAGGATTTCGATCCACAGGAGGATCCCCTCTTTGTGGAGATCGGTTCATTGGCCGTACCTCTATATATGGATAGTTTCGAGAGACGTGGCGTAAGCGGTGCAAATGTCCGTTTTGCAGATTTCGACAACACACGCCGTGCCGAGGAGCTTATCGGCAAGGAGCTCTTCGTGGAGGAGTGTGTGGAAGAGGATGACGATGAGTTCTATATGGAGGATCTGATCGGCTTTCGTGTCGAGGCGGGCGAGCTTAGAGGCGAGATCACAGACTTCTACGACAGCGAGATGAACCCTCTCTTCGGAGTAGATTTCGGTCAGGGTGAGAGATTGATCCCTGCCGCTGAGGAGTTTATCGCTCAGATAGATTTCGACAAGGGCATCATCCGCATGGTTCTACCCGAAGGTTTGATGGAGTTGTAGAGAGTCTTAAGAATATTTTGCCATGTGGATTAAAATTTTCGTTTGCACACTGATTTTTCTCGCTTCGAGTTTCGCATCAAACGCCCAAAACCACAACATCAAGCGTGGCCCAGCATATTCATCCAAGATAGAGAAGGAGCATTTAGGCAGAGGTCTGATCGCTGTAAATAGTGGTGAGGGCAGAGTCTGCATCTCTTGGCGCAGTCTGGAAGAAGACCCTATAGAGATAGGATTTGATATTCTGCGCAATGGCGAAAAAATCAACCAAGAGCCTATCACTCGCTCTACGTTTTATGTCGATCAAGGTGTTGACACCTCTCACGATAATCAATACTCTCTCTCGATGAGCGGCTCTGATAAACCGATTGCCTCATTTACATTAAGCGCAAAGGCCGCCACCAAGCCATATATCACCATACCTCTAAAAGAGGCAAACGGCATGTATGCCCCAAATGATGCCACAGTAGGCGATTTGGATGGAGATGGCGAGTATGAAATCGTATTCAAACGAGAGACTCAAGGTTACGATAATTCACATAAGGGGCTCTGCCGAGAGCCTCTTCTTATCGAGGCGTATCGCTTAAATGGAGAATTTATGTGGCGTATCGACATGGGCCCAAATATCCGACAAGGAGCGCACTACACCCAACTTTCGCTCTATGATTTCGATGGAGATGGTCGCTCGGAACTCGCCATACGCACAGCCGAGGGGACTACGTTCGGCGATGGGGTGAAGATTGGCGATACGGACAAGGATGGCATTACAGATTATGTTGATCGCAACCCTCAATCTGGCACCTATGGAAAGATTCTCTCTGGCCCTGAGTTTTTATCCATAATCGAAGGCGAGACAGGCAAAGAATTAGCTCGCACAGATTATATCCCCCGAGGTGCAGAGAATGAATTTGGCGACAACTACGGCAACCGCGCGGATCGTTTCCTTTGTGGTGCTGGATACTTCGATGGCAAACATCCGAGCATAGTTATTTGTCGTGGATACTACGCCAAAACAGTTATTCAAGCATGGGATTACCGAGGCGGAAAGCTCAAACTCAGATGGCAATTTGACACCTCTTCAAAGGATGGACTTTGGCGAGATTACGCTGGTCAGGGTAACCACAATCTACGCATAGGCGATATTGACAAAGACGGCAAAGATGAGATCACCTATGGAGCATGTATGATAGATGATGATGGCACGGGCGGATATAACACTCGCTTGGGACATGGTGATGCCATGCACCTAACAGATATAGACATCGATCGCGAAGGTTTAGAGGTTTGGCAATGCCACGAATCAAGACCTTCAAAGGCAGGTTCAGAGATGCGAGATGCCGCTACGGGAGAGCTAATATGGGGTATTCCGAGCATTAGAGATGTTGGTCGTGCTATGGCTGCCGACATTGACCCTCGCCATAGAGGCGTGGAAGTTTGGAGTAGCGACAGCCGAGGTGTCTACTCGGCGCAAGGCCACTATATCTCAAACATCACCCCAAG
>JAFOZN010000016.1 GCA_017391185.1 Alistipes sp.
ATGGATAGAAACAACACTCTTTCACGTCTTGAGAATAGTGACAAAGTTTGGGACGTGGTAATTATCGGAGGTGGCGCAACAGGTCTTGGTTGTGCCGTAGATGCAGCATCGAGAGGTTACGAAGTGGCTCTTTTTGAGCGTGAGGATTTCGCAAAATGCACCTCAAGCCGCAGTACCAAATTGGTGCACGGTGGTGTAAGATATCTCCAGAAGATGGAGGTGGATTTGGTACGCGAGGCACTCCACGAGCGCGGACTCATGAAGCAGAATGCCCCTCATCTGGTCAAGGATCAAGCTTTTGTCATCTCCAACTACAGTTACTGGGATAATTTCCTATACTTCTGCGGTCTGGCATTCTATGATCTGCTTTCGTTTGGCTTTGGCTATGGCCGTTCACGCTTTATTTCAGCCAAAAAGGTTTTGGAGTATCTGCCTACATCGGCCGTAAAGGGATTAAAGGGTGGTGTTGTCTATCATGATGGTCAGTTCGATGACTCGCGCATGGCAGTAAACTTGGCACAAACCGCAGTTGAGCAGGGTGCTATGGTTGCCAACTATACAGCCGTAGAGAAGGTGTTGCACGACAAAGATGGCAAGGCTTCGGGTGTTGTGGTACGAGACCTAATTAATAATAAAGAGTATATAGTAAAGGCTAAAGCGGTAATCAACGCTGCGGGTATCTTTGTGGATGAGGTGATGCAGATGGATGAGCCTAATATGCCAAAGATGGTTGTACCAAGCCAGGGCGTACATATCGTATTGGATATGAAATTCTTGCAGAGCGACTATGCTATCATGGTGCCTAAGACTTCGGATGGCCGCGTACTCTTTGCCGTACCTTGGCATGACAAGGTGGTGGTAGGTACAACTGACATTCAGCGTCCTGAGGCTGAGAGCGAACCTAAACCTTTGGATGAGGAGATCGACTTTATCCTCTCTACCGCATCACTTTATATGGATCCAGCCCCTACGCGTAAGGACATTGTATCTGTATTTGCAGGTCAGCGACCTTTGGCGGCGCCCAAAAAGGAGGGTAAGAGCTCTAAGGAGGTATCGCGCAGCCACAAGATTATCGTTTCGGATCACGACCTTATCACCATCACAGGCGGTAAGTGGACATCATATCGCCGCATGGCAGAGGACACCATTGACAAGGCTATCGCATTGGGTAAAATTTCGAAACGAAAGTGCGTAACTCGCAAACTCAAGGTTCACGGCTGGCGTCCAAATCCAGATTTGACAGACCACATGTATGTATATGGTAGCGATGAGCCTCTGATTCGCGATATGATTAAGCAAAATCCTGCACTCGGCGAAAAACTCTCTGAGAAGTATGACTACACCGTGGCTGAGGTTTTGTGGGCCGTACGCAAGGAGATGGCCTTCACGGTAGAGGATGTTTTGGCTCGCCGCGTGAGACTGCTCTTTGTCGATGCTCGTGAGGCTCAGAAGGCTGCTCCACGTGTAGCTCAGATCATGGCTCAGGAGATGGGCAAGGATGAGAAGTGGATCGAGGAGCAGATAGCTAAATTTAATAAGGTTTCAGACAACTATATTGTAGTTAAGCAATAAAAAACACCCAAACTTTAAATAAATGTTTAACTTTTTCGCACCCCCTGCGGCAAAACCACTTATTGCCGCCGATAAAATAGATGCCGAGTATCGCCGTATGCGTATCAAGGTCTTTGCTGGAGCATACCTTGGCTATGCAGGCTACTACTTGGTACGAAAAAATCTCTCGCTGGCAGCTCCGGGAATGATTGCCGAAGGATTGTTGGATAAGGAGACCGCAGGTTTTGCTATGGCAGGTATCCCTATCGCCTATGCTTTCAGTAAGTTCCTGATGGGTAGCCTTTCGGATCGCTCCGATGCCCGCAAATTCTTGGTCATTGGTCTTATCATCGCCTCGCTGGTGATGATAAGCGTAGGTCTTGTACCCTACTCTGCATCGATTGCCATCAATGGCACAATGCTCTTTGCCTTTATGTTGGCGGTGGGATGGCTTTCGGGTATGGGATGGCCTCCATGCGGAAGAGTCATGGCTCACTGGTTCTCGCAGAACGAGCGTAGCTTCAAGATGTCGGTATGGAACACCTCACACAATATCGGTGGAGGCTCGTTGGCATTGCTGGTATCTATGGGTATCGCGATATTCGCTTCGCTGGGCATAGCTGAGAGTTGGCGTGCAGCATTCATCGCCCCATCTATTGTGGCTATTTGTTTGGCTCTATTCTGCTGGTGGGCTCTCAGGGATACACCCGAATCGTGCGGATTACCATCCATCGAGGAGCATCGCCAAGACTTCACCGCACGCAAGGCTGCTAAGGGCGAGGAGATTAAGATTCCATTCAAACGTCTGTTTGTAGATTATATCTTCCGCAACAAATTGCTGTGGATGGTTGCCATTGCCAACGTATTTATCTACTTCATACGCTATGGAGTAAGCGATTGGTCGCCCACATATCTTCAGGAGATGAATGTAATGAATGCCGATGAGAGCCACCTCGCGTTTTCACTCTTCGAGTACGCGGGTATCCCCGGCACAATCATCTGCGGATGGATGGCATCTAAATTCTTTGCTGGTCGTTGTGCCCCTGTAAATGTCATCGCCATGCTTATGGTCTTGGTCGGCATTTTGTGCTACTGGCAAGCTGACACATTGGGCATGATGTTTGGCTCACAGAGCGTTGTGAAGTGGATTGTATATATCTCGCTCTCGATTACAGGTTTTGCCCTCTACGGCCCTATCGCCCTGATTGGAATCCAGACCTTGAGTTTCGTGCCGAAGAATGCAGCAGGCACTGCGGCAGGATTCGTAGCTCTGTTTGGTTACTTGTTTGGCGATGCGGTGCTATCAAAGATTGTTATCGGTCAGATTGCAGGTAATGCATCTTTGGGTTGGGGCGTTACGTTCTGGATGTTTATCGTGGCGGCAGTTTTATCTATTTTAATCTGTGCCGTAACATGGCGAAGAGAGTATGATATGATGCAGGAGCGTATGGCTCAAGGCAGATAAATTTACGATAAAAACTTCTATCCTAATAAAACTTTAAACTTCACCGATGCGGTTGACCTTAGTGGTTGACCGCATTTTTATTTATCTCGCATCACTCTAACTTCACTTCTGCCAACACGATGCCAAAATGTCGTATATTTTCATTAATCACTGCCAAATACTGACAAACACTCGGCAAAATGTCTGATATGGGTTCATGGCAAAGGTTTTGCTCTAATTTTTAGCAAAACGATATTGGAAACAAAAAAACAGAATAAAGCTATGAACATTAACTCTTTAACTATTAAGGCGCAGGAGATTTTGCAGGCAGCATTCTCTCTTGCTCGTGAGCGTGGTCAGCAAGCTGTTGAGCCGATACATCTGCTCAGTGTAATTATCGCCGAGGATGACTCATTGGGAGCATTCCTTTTAGGGCGTGTTGGAGTCAATCTTCCGCAACTTCGTGAACAGGTCGCTGCGCGTCTTAACTCTATGCCCAAGGTATCGGGCGGAAACTCGGAGCAATATTTTTCGGGCGACTCATCAAAGGTGATTCAACGTGCGGTGGATTTCACACGCACCTTTAATGATAAATACGCATCGGTAGAGCATCTGCTCTTAGGCTTGATTGCCGAAAAAGGCGAGTGGGCCACAATCCTAAAACAAGCAGGAGCTACCGAAAAGGAGCTTGTGGAGGCCATTCGTACATTCCGCAAGGGTGCAAGAGTCGATTCTCAGACCTCTTCTCAGGAGTTCAATGCCTTGGGCAAATACGCCATCAATCTCAACGAATTGGCACGCCAAGGCAAACTCGACCCAGTAATTGGTCGCGATGATGAGATTCGCCGAGTATTGCAGATTCTCTCACGCCGCACCAAAAACAACCCTATACTTGTAGGAGAGGCGGGTGTGGGTAAGACCGCTATTGCCGAGGGTATAGCTCACCGTATCATCAATGGTGATGTACCAGAAAACCTAAAATCAAAACTCATCTTCTCGCTCGACATGGGTGCATTGGTTGCAGGAGCGAAGTATCAGGGAGAGTTTGAGGAGCGATTGAAGGGCGTAGTACAAGAGGTTATTGCCAGCGATGGCGAGATTCTGCTCTTCATAGATGAGATTCACACGTTGGTCGGCGCAGGCAAATCGAGCGGAGCTATGGATGCAGCCAACATCCTCAAACCAGCTTTAGCACGTGGTGACTTGCGTACAATAGGAGCCACTACACTCGATGAGTTCCAGAAATATTTCGAGCAGGACAAGGCGTTGGAACGCCGTTTCCAGAAGGTTATGGTCGATGAGCCTACAACAGAGGATGCAATCTCTATTCTGCGTGGCTTGAAGGAGCGTTACGAGAGCCACCACAAGGTGCGAATCAAGGATGAAGCGATCATCTCTGCAGTAGAGCTTTCTCACCGATACATCACATCACGCTTCCTGCCAGACAAGGCTATTGACCTAATTGATGAGGCAGCGGCACACTTGCGTCTGGAGATGAACTCCGTACCAGAGGATATTGACAACTTGGATCGCCGCATACGTCAGCTGGAGATCGAGCGCGAGGCTATCCGCCGCGAGAACGATGAGAAGCGAGTAGAGAACTTGACTCACGAAATAGAGGAACTAAAATCCAAGGAGGCTGCCTTGAGAGCCAAGTGGCAGGGCGAAAGAGATCTTTTGCAGAAGATACAGAGCAACAAAGACTCCATCGAGCATTATAAGATAGAGGCTCAGCAGGCAGAGCGTCAGGGCGATTATGGTCGTGTAGCGGAGCTTCGTTACGGAAAGATCGTGGAGGCCGAAAAGCAGATTGAGGCTCTGCAAGAACAACTTCGCTTGACGGCGCAGAATGGTGAAGGCATGATCAAAGAGGAGGTTGACTCATCGGACATTGCCGAGGTTGTGAGCCGCTGGACAGGTATCCCCGTAAGCCGCATGCTCTCATCGGAGAGAGAGAAACTGCTCCACATGGAGACGGAATTGCACAAGCGTGTAGTAGGTCAGCACCATGCCATCGAAGCTATTTCAGATGCAGTACGCCGCTCTCGCGCAGGACTTAGCGATGCTCGCAAACCTATCGGATCGTTTATCTTCCTCGGCACTACGGGAGTGGGAAAAACCGAGTTGGCAAAGGCGTTGGCTGAATTCCTGTTCAACGATGAGCAGATGATTACTCGTATAGACATGAGCGAGTATCAAGAGCGACACAGCGTATCGCGCTTGGTAGGTGCGCCTCCAGGATATGTCGGTTATGATGAGGGCGGTCAACTCACCGAGGCAGTACGCCGTAAGCCATATTCAGTAGTACTGTTGGATGAGATTGAGAAGGCTCACCCCGATGTGTTC
>JAFOZN010000163.1 GCA_017391185.1 Alistipes sp.
CTTCATATTATTAGGTAATATAGTTTTAATCGAAAAAAGCGGACTCGCGGCCCGATTTATTGAATTGAGTTTGAAAGTGATCTACACTGTCATAATATCCTTCTCCTTAGCCTCCATCAAAGTATCGATCTTCTTCGAGAACTTCTCCAGAAGCTTCTGTGCCTGTGTCTCGCCATCCTTAGCCTCATCCTCAGGCATACCATCCTTCTGAGCCTTCTTGAATGCCTCAACAGCATCACGGCGTGCATTACGCAAACTGATACGCGCATTCTCACCCGCACTCTTCACCTGCTTCACAAGATCCTTACGGCGCTCCTCTGTTAGTGGTGGAATAGTCAAACGGATATGCTCACCATTGTTCGATGGAGTAAGGCCAATGTTAGAATCGATGATAGCCTTCTCGATAGGGCGAATCATATTCTTATCCCATGGCTGAATCAAGATAGTACGTGCATCAGGCACTGTAACACTCGCTACGCCCGAAACAGGAGTCTGCGAGCCGTAGTAGTCAACAAATACGCTATTGAGCACATTTGTAGTCGCCTTACCAGCACGAATGTTCAAGAGCTCCTCGTCAAGGTGATCCACCGTACGCTGCATACGGTTGGTCGCTTCATTGATAATAGTTTTTGTATCCATAGTAGTTTTTTATTAATTATTTCTTTTCGTTAAGTGACTAAATATCTAACAATAGCCCACTAAAGAGCCTTATTGATCACCTCAATCATCTCCTTGAACTCCTCTGGAGTAAAGCCTACCGAAGTGTAGATCACCTTACCATCCTTACCCACCACGAAGTTACGAGGAATATAGTTCGAAGCATACTTCTTATAGATAGTCTGCTGAGGATCCAAACCCATAGGGAATGTATAGTGCATCTTCTTGCGGAAAGCCTCTACGGTAGCCTTCTTCTCGCCACGCGAGATAGGGAGGAATACGAATGGCTTACCCTTGAAACGCTCGATGAGCTCCTTCTCCACATGAGTCAACTCCTCACGGCATGGAGGACACCATGTAGCCCAGAAATTGACCACGACAACCTTACCCTTAAGCTCAGAGAGCGTAATCTTCGAGCCATCGACCATCTCTACGGTAAAATCTGGAGCCTTATCACCCTTGTGAATCAATGTAGTAGCTGCAATATCATCACTCTTATCCTTGGTTTGCGCCTGAGAAGTAGCAGGCACCGCCAAAAACATAATCATCACTGCCAAAGCAGAGAACAACTTAATTCCAAAAAATTTCTTTCCCATAATCTTTACTTTCTCTATTTATAATTATCTATCATCGGGCTTTGGCGCAAATTTCATGCCCACCCAACAAAAATTCTCTTTCCGCGACAAACTATCGTCTTACTCCTTGCAAACCAAAGTTCCGATAGGCTCGCCATTCAACACTCGCTGGAGATTGCCTACGGTATCCATATCAAATACAATGATATCCAAGCCATTCTCCTTACAGAGCGTAAAGGCAGTCATATCCATCACCTTCAGGTCGCGATTGTAAACCTCATCGAAGGTAATCTTGTCGAACTTCACAGCCGTAGGATCTTTCTCTGGATCGGCCGTATAGACACCATCCACGCGAGTACCCTTGAACATCACCTCAGCCTCGATCTCAATACCACGCAATGCAGATGCTGTATCGGTAGAGAAGTATGGGTTAGAGGTACCACCACCAATGATAACTACATAACCAGCCTCAAGATACTCGATAGCCTTAGCCTTAGAATAATACTCACCAATAGGCTCCATACGGATAGAGGTCAAAACCTTAGCCTTCACACCGTTATCCTCCAATGCTGACTGCAAAGCGAGTGAGTTGATAATGGTAGCCAACATACCCATCTGATCGCCCTTAACGCGGTCAAAACCCCTCTTTGCACCCTGCAAACCACGGAAGATATTACCACCACCTATCACGATACCAATCTGCACGCCACTCTCTGCCACAGCCTTAATCTGCTCGGCATACGACTGCAAAACATCTGTCGAAAGACCATATTTCTGTGCGCCCTGGAGCGACTCACCACTTAGCTTAAGGAGAATTCTCTGATACTTCATAATTTTTGAGTTTAAACTATATGCGAAGATAAGAAAAATTTCTCTTATCTCACAATAGAGCCATGATTTTCCTCTATCAAAACCTCTCACTATAGGTATAAATACCTATTTTCACTCCCGCAAAGCACCATTTATGGTCAATCAAGCTACACCATAACCCTTTTTTACATATCTTTGTGAAAAGAAAATCGTTATATCTCGATGCGAAGCTTCACACTTTTACTCTTATCCACACTGACCGTCATGCTTTTTGCAGGATGCGACAACCGCACCCAAGTGGCTTCACGTCTGGAGAGTGTAGATAATCTGGTGGCATATTGGGATTTTGCTTCTGATGATTTTCTTAGGCCAGAAGGTGTGGATGCCATACTCCAGAGCCAGAGAGATGACGCTATGCCTACTCTCATAGAAGATGGCCCCCTTTCGGGACACGCCTTGCATTTCGATGGTAACGACTACCTCTATATCCCATACAACCAAACCAAAGAACTCAATATCAAGAGTGGAGAGGTGACTGTTGTGGCTTGGGTGCGCTGGAGTGGCGAGCAGACAGGATTTGTTGGTGGAATGTGGAACGAATATGAAGATGGAGGTAAACGCCAATATGGTTTATTCGTATCCCTACCCCACTACAACGGAGCAAATCAGGTTTGCGGTCATATCTCCAAGACAGGTAAACCGACTCCGCCATTCCCCTATTCAATAGACTATTCGGCAAGCAAACAGATTGTACCAACCAATGAGTGGTGTGCCGTGGCCTTTACCTATGACGGAGAGTATATACGGTCCTACCTCAATGGCCGTTTTGAAGAGCGCCAGAAGGAGCTAATCAACCACACCAAAGGCTTCGAGGGTTACCCAGAAGGTTTGCGTCAGGTGAAAAACCCATACTACTTTCCCGATGGAATTGGTGACAACGGTTCAGATTTCACCATCGGAGCAGTATTTGTAAACAACCGCATAGGCAATTATTTCAAGGGTGAGATAGGTGGTTTGGCCATATATGACCGCGCACTTTCGGCTCAAGAGGTAGAATATGTAAGTTGGTGGGACAAAAATTTGTCAAATAAGAATTAATTGTGTTTCTTTGCATTGCAAATGTAAGTAAACTAATAACTCAATATAAAATACTATGGTAGATATTTTTGAAAGATTAGAGAAGAACACCGGTGGTCCAATTGGTCAGTACATGCAGTTGGTACACGGTTATTTTGCATTCCCTAAGTTGGAGGGAGAGATTGGTCCTCACATGAAGTTCCGTGGTCAGGAGGTATTGAACTGGAGCTTGAACAACTACTTGGGCTTGGCTAACCACCCTGAGGTGCGTGAGGCTGACGCTGAGGGTGCTAAGCAGTTTGGTATGGCTGCGCCAATGGGTGCTCGCATGATGAGTGGTCAGACTAAGTACCACGAGCAGTTGGAGCGTGAGTTGGCTGAGTTCGTTGGTAAGGAGGATGCTTTCCTTTTGAACTTCGGTTATCAGGGTATGATCTCTATCATCGACTGCTTGCTCTCACCACGCGATGTAGTGGTTTACGATGCTGAGTGCCACGCATGTATCATCGATGGTTTGCGTATGCACAAGGGTAAGCGTTTCGTTTACGGCCACAACAATGAGGAGTCACTCCGCCTGCAGCTTAAGCACGCTACTGAGCTCGCTGAGGAGCAGCGTGGTGGTGTACTCGTAATCACCGAGGGTGTATTCGGTATGAAGGGTGACTTGGGCTTCTTGGATGTAATCGTGAAGGCTAAGCAGGACTTCAACTTCCGCCTTTTGGTTGACGATGCTCACGGTTTTGGTACTATGGGTCCTGGCGGTCGCGGTACTGCAGCTCACTTTGGTTGCGTAGATGGCGTAGATGTACTCTTCAACACATTTGCTAAGTCTATGGCTGGTATCGGTGCATTCGTAGCTGCTCCACGCTGGTTGGTTAACCTTTTCCGTTACAACATGCGTTCACAGCTCTACGCTAAGTCATTGCCAATGCCTATGGTAATCGGTGCTTTGAAGCGTTTGGATCTTATCCGCAAGCACCCTGAGTATCAGGAGAAGTTGTGGGAGATCACTCGTGCTATCCAGACAGGTTTCAAGGAGAATGGTTTCGAGATCGGTGTTACTCAGTCGCCTGTTACCCCTGTATATATGAAGGGTGGCGAGCAGGAGGGTACTAACCTCATCGTTGACCTTCGCGAGAACTACGGTATCTTCTGCTCTATCGTGATCTATCCTGTGATCCCTAAGGGCGAGATCATCTTGCGTATCATCCCTACAGCAGCTCACACATTGGAGGATGTAGAGCGCACAATCGAGGCGTTCAAGGCTGTACGTGAGAAGTTCGATGCTGGTTACTACGCATCAATGCCTATCCCTATGAAGGCTGATCCTGAGTTTAAGGTACGTTAATCTTAAACTTTAGATATTTTAAGAGTCCGTCTGAGTCAATCTTCAGACGGACTTTTTATTTGCGGTAGACAGATTTGGTACGATATTAGCACTGCAATGGGTATGAAAAAGATAGAATACAAACACAAAAACATATTTTCAGCAGTGCTATTGCTCACCATGCTATTTATCACACTCTGTGTCTATGGCGCAGGGCGAAATCGTATTGATCGCTCAACGGTAAAACAACTCGACCTAAAATCCTTCATGGGACGATGGTACGAATTGGCTCGCTTCGATCACCGTTTCGAGCGAGATATGACCAACGTAATGACAGAATATCGTCTCTTGGATGATGGCACGGTGGAGGTAATCAACATTGGCATACGCGATGGCAAGGAGCATCGCGCCACGGGCCACGCCAAGACAACAACAGAGGCGGGACGCTTGAGAGTATCGTTTTTCTGGAAATTCTACTCCGATTACAACATCATGGAGATGGCAGAAGATGGTTCTTGGGTGTTGGTTGGTTCACGCTCACCAGAATACCTATGGATCCTTTCGCGCCAACCCTCGCTACCCGACTCCACGATGCAGCACATCATAGAGCTGGCCCGCAAAAGAGGCTATGCCGTAGAGAACCTGATTTTAGCCAAATAGCTATTTTATGTCGGTAAGGCGAAACTTATAGATAACGTTATTGAGTGGTCTGCCAGGGGTATGGAATGAGAGGTATACGGCCATACCTTGCGAAGAGCCTTTGACCTGAATACCATCAGGCATAAGGTCCGCTACATCCAAGACAAATTTCATCTTAAGAGGCTCCTCAGCATTGGCCTTTGGCGTTAGCCACAACAACAAAAAGATTATAGCGACAAGGCTACGCATTACATCAACGACTTAATAGCCTTAACTATACCCTCTTTATCATAACCCGACTGGGCATACAACTCTTGAGGCGTACCA
>JAFOZN010000164.1 GCA_017391185.1 Alistipes sp.
GCGAAGCGACCATAGGGAGTGTAGTAGCCAATCCCCCTCCTTCCGCAGATAAACAAAAGGTGCCGAATCCTCGACACCTTTTGTTTTGTATATAAAGTTAAATTCCCGACTCCAGATATGGAGTCGGGAATTTTGTAACTACATAAATCTTTATCCTACTCGGCTACGATTACATAGCGCAAAGCTCGGCCATTAGGATATACACCATCGATAGTTGTCACCTTCTCGTTGATGCGCTGGAAATCATCGGTTGAGAGTATTGGGCGATCGTTGATATAGGTAATCACGAAGCCCTCCTTTACGCCCGAACGAGCCAAAATACCCTCGCGCTTAACGCTTACAACCTGCACACCACCACGAATCTCCAACTTCTCGCACATCTGGCGGCTAACATCCTGGAACTTACCACCCAAAGACTCCGAAAGATTGGTTGTATCCTTAGTGATAGGCTCGCTCTTACCTACACGATTTTTGAGTTTCACCTCGACCTTCTTATCCGAGTCATTTCGCTTATATGAGATCATCACCTTATCGCCTGGGCGCTTCTGCGCAATCTTCTCTGTCAAAACAGAACTGTCGTTGGTCTGCACACCATCAATAGCGGTAATGATATCACCCTTGCGCAAACCTGCATCCTCGGCAGCACTACCTGCAACAATCTCATTTACATACAATCCGCCTGTCTGCTTGATACCAAGCTCCTCACCCATCTGCTCGACAAAAGCCTCATCAATAGGACGATAACTAACGCCCAACATAGCTCGCTGAGCCACGCCATACTCCTTGAGATCCATCACTACCTTACGCACGATAGTCTCAGGCACAGCAAACGAATAACCGATATAGCTACCTGTAGAAGACTTGATCACGGTATTGATACCAACCAACTCACCACGAGTATTCACCAATGTGCCACCCGAATTACCTGGATTCACCGCCGCATCGGTCTGGATAAATGACTCCACAGGGAAATCCTCATCAATAACACCCAAGTGACGAGCCTTGGCACTTACGATACCAGCAGTAATGGTAGATTGAAGATTAAACGGAGAACCGATAGCCAATACCCATTCACCCAAACGCAGATCATCCGAATTACCGAACTTGAGTGTAGGCAAATCCTCGCCTTCAATCTTAATCAAGGCTACATCTGTCGTAGGATCTGTGCCGATAAGCTTAGCATCGAAAGTGCGACCATCGTTGAGTTTCACCTTAAGCTTAGTGGCCTCCTCGATAACATGGTTGTTGGTTACAATATAACCATCTGGCGAGATAATCACACCCGAACCGCCAGCTCTCTGCTCGCGAGTCTGAGGCTGACCATAGCCACCACCGTATGGGATACCGAAAAACTCGTACAATTGATCATATCCGCGTGAACGTCCTCCGTACTGCACCTCACGAATAGACTCGATATTAACCACAGCCTTCACCGCATTCTCGGCAGCGTAGGTCAAATCGGGATACTGCTCTGCTTGATATACCGCAAAGTGGTTACCAGCCTGAGGGGTATTATCCTCCCATGCAATGCTCTCGCTTAGTGGGGAGAATTCACATAGGCTATTACTCCTAAAAAATCTATCTACACCAATTGCAGCAAAACCACCTGCTACAGCTGAGAGGGCTACTGCACCAAAAAATAAAAATGCCGTCCTTTTCATAATAACACAAAAAATTACATAAAATGTTTATAATTCAAAATTAGGCAAATTTCTTCATAGGCAAAAATTTAATTTCATTTTTCTTACTCAATAACGAAATACCGACCAATATTATTATATATCTTTTGCAAAAAATATACTACACCGTAGCCATTCGGCTCGATTAAATGCCATGAGAAGAACGCTGATTGAATTAATTTTATTATGTTTGTCGTATAAACCCACTTAAAACACAATGTAAATGAGAACTTTATTAACCATTTTTACTCTATTGCTCTCATGTTCCATGATGGCTCAAGAGGCTCATCAAGCACACAGTGTCAACGAATTCCTTAATAGTATAGGTGTCAATTCGGCCATCTACAGGCGAGCCGAGAGTGTAGATCGCACCATAGAGTGTATCAATTATCTGGGGGCGCGTTGGATTCGTACCGATGAGAGCTGGCACACCGATGAGCAGGTAGAGCATATCAAACGTCTGCATGAAGCTACGGGAGTAAAGATCAGTACGAGTCTCGGTAGCGGCGGAAGCAATATAGAGCAACTTATTACAGGCTCAAAGCGCATTGCTGAGTTGGGCATTCTACTCGCCATAGAGGGTAATAACGAGCCTAATAATTGGGGCATAACCTACAATGGAGAGAAGGGCGGTAGAGATGGCAACTGGGCTTCGGTTGCTCGCCTGCACAGAGATCTTTACAAAGCCGTAAAAGCCGATGATATGCTAAAAGAGTATCCAGTATGGGCAACAACCGAGACTGGCGCAATGGTCGATAATGTAGGTCTGCAATATATCGAAGTACCGAAGGATGATATATCCGTCAAAGAGGAGTTCAGAGGCGTGCGTTATGCCGATGTAGCAAATTGCCACAACTACTTTATCCACCCTTCGTGGCCTGCGCCTCAGAATAACCAGACGTGGCTCTCGGCCAATCCCACAAGCAGAGCCAAAGGTGATCATCTATATGGCAATTACGGCCTTACGTGGCTCAAAAAGCACAAAGGCTATACCGAAGAGCAGCTCATTGCCATTCCTCGCGTTACAACCGAAACTGGAGCTACGATCTCTGGCGCTCTGACCGAGGAGATGCAGGGAAAGATGTATCTTTCGTGCTACCTCTCGCAATTTGCTCAAGGCTGGAGTCATACCGCTATGTATATCATGCGAGATCGCTCGGATGAGGCGGGTAATCAGAGCTTCGGATTCTTCGATAAAGATTATCGTCCTCGCAAAGCGGCTCACTATCTGCACAATATGACTACGATTCTAAAGGACAAAGGCGAGCCAAAACGAGTGGGACGCATGGCATACGATATAGAGAACAAGTCAGAAGTTGTACATGACTTACTGCTACAAAAGAGCGATGGAAGTTTTGTATTGATTATCTGGGGCGAGTATTATGCTGGTGGCAAGCGAGATATTACGCTACGCCTAAAGCGCAAACACAACATCAAAGCCTACAATCC
>JAFOZN010000165.1 GCA_017391185.1 Alistipes sp.
CCACCTTGTCGAAGATACGAAACGACTCGCCATCGGCCAGATGGATATCCAAAAATACCAGATCGGGCGAGGGTTGGCTCTCATCCTCAAAGAACTCCACCGCCTCCTCAACACTCTCCAAGATGGTGATTACCTCATGCTGGGGAAGGACTTTACACAGAATAGCTTGCAGATTTACGGCAGCAGCCGTCTCATCCTCAATTATCAATACTTTCTTCATCATCTGCTTACATTTTCTTATATAACGGGCATACTACATTATATATTATGCCACCGGAGGGGAATTCAGAATTCAAAACATTTTACTCTTCGGAGGGATCCTGCAACGGGAGTTTGACAATAAACTCCTTCTCGTTGTCTATAATCTCGATGTCGGTGCCAGCGATAAGTCTCCAGCGTGAGCTGAGATTCTTCAGGCCGATACCTGTCGATGGCTCAGGCTCAAGTTTTGGAGATTTGAGATTCGACACCACCAGCGTAGAGCCCTCGGTACGAATCGAGATATGGAACGGATGTTTGCGAGTGATGGTGTTGTGCTTGACGGCATTGCCTATAAGAGGCTGGAGCGTCAGAGCAGGCAACAGCCACTCGTTGTATCGCTCATCGACATCCACATCGAAGAAGAGTTTATCGGCATAACGCACCTTGAAGAGTTCGCCATAGGCACGTGCAAACTCCATCTCGTCTTGGAGCTTAGATTTGGTATTCTGACCATTCTGGATAATGTAGCGGAAGGTGTATGAGAGTTGGTCGATATACTCCAGAGCCTTCTGTTCATCTTTGCCACGCACCAACATCGAGAGCGAGTTGAGCGAGTTGAAGAAGAAGTGAGGCGAAATCTGTCCCATGAGCATATTGTATTGATTCTGGAGATTCTCCGAGCGCAACAGCTCATTCTCAGAAAGGATCTTACGTTGCTCAAACAAAAGGGTATAGATACGGCCATAGAGAATCGCTACCACCAACACCACGATACACTTCAGGATCACCATCCAATCCATCATCATTGGCTTCATCTGGAAGATCATCATCACCTTGCCCGTCATCCAATTGGTAAACGGAGCGAAGAAATAGCAAGCCACCGTAACGGCAATCACAGCCAAAGCGCGTTGCTTATAGCGTGTCCGCTTGTTGGGATTGTGCATATTGAGCTTGACGGTCATGATGCTAAGCAGGATAAACGTCAGCGCAAAATAATAGAATATCTGCACCGCCATATCCTGATTGCGATTGGGGCGGTCGTAGATCACTGGCGCGGGGATCTCGTTGCCGTTCTGCACCAACACCTTATCCAGCTGAGGATTGGCATCGCCACGTGGCGGGAAGAAGTTACAGACAATCTGATCGCCATCGCATAGGTTATACCAGCGTGCTTTGCGATTCGACACAAAGATCGAGTCCAAATGACGCTCTCCGTGAGGCGTATTGATCAACGTGTCACACAGGATATAGCCATAGCCGTCCTTCGAAAGATGTAACTCTCCGCGCACCTCAGGACGAGCTTGAACAACCACCACCTCTGGCTCTTGCTGTGGGCCACCTGTTGTCTCACGCTGATCCACGATGATGGACAAGAGATACGAAAAGTTCACCGTCAGGGTGATGACAATCGCGATGAGAATGTTCAGCACAAGACTTGAATGTCGTTTTCTTAGTAGGTTCATCTCGACAAAGTTTTAATTTTTATACAACTTTAATCGGGCAGCGATAGAGTTTTGGGTTGTTTGAATCTTAAGGTCGGGCGTAAAATCGCCATGTCAAATTCAGCTACTCAAGAATGTCTATGACATGAGGGATTTTTAGGCTTGCGATGACCGAGAAACCGCAGTTTACTTGGGGTAAATGAGGATTTCGAGGTCAAGCATAACGACAAAATCACCATGTTAGAGACATTCTACTCCTCTTTATACCATGAAGCATATAGCTGATAGTCGCGCGCCGTACGCTTAACGATGGTCTCGCGCTGTTCGGGAGTGATCTCCTTGACCTTCTTGGCAGGCACACCCGCATAGACCGAATTTGGCTCCAGCTGCGCACCCGATAAGACCAAAGCGTTGGCCGCGATGATACATCCCTCAGGCACTACGGCATTATCCAAAACCGTTGCACCCATGCCAATCAACACGCTGTCGCCGATTGTTGCGCCATGGATTGTAGCGTTGTGGCCCACC
This sequence comes from Alistipes sp., assembly GCA_017391185.1. Classification (GTDB taxonomy): domain Bacteria; phylum Bacteroidota; class Bacteroidia; order Bacteroidales; family Rikenellaceae; genus Alistipes. The sequence continues at coordinate 2,172 of JAFOZN010000165.1, forward strand.
GACACATCGTTACCGATATGAGTCTGCGAAGGCTTTGGCGACTTGTCGTAGAGGGTGTGAATCACCGCTCCGTCCTGGATGTTGGTACGGTCACCGATGGTGATCTTATTTACATCGCCACGCAACACCGCGCCAAACCAGATCGAGCAGTCGCGGCCGATGGTCGTGTCGCCAATAATCACGGCAGTCTCTGCCAGGAATGTATTCTC
>JAFOZN010000166.1 GCA_017391185.1 Alistipes sp.
TATCTATGTTTTATTTAAAATTCAAGGTTAGTGCGCTTACTTAACTCTCAGTTTGCGACCGCTGGTCGCATTTGCAAGTCTGACCCACCCCCACACCCCCGCCTCAGGCAGGGGCTTTGGTCGCCACCATAGGTGGCTCCGCGTTGCAGACCCGAAAGTTATTCTCTATTATTTTTATTTAAAATTCAAGGTTAGTGCGCTTATTTAGCTCTCAGTTTGCGACCGCTGGTCGCATTTGCAAGTCTGACCCACCCCCACACCCCCGCCTCAGGCAGGGGCTTTGGTCGCCACCATAGGTGGCTCCGTGTTGCAGACCCGAAAGTTATTCTCTATTATTTTTACTTAAAATTCAAGGTTAGTGCGCCTATTTAGCTTTTAACTTTAAAACTCAATCAGTCAAAGATACAAAAAATTATATCAAAAAACAGCCTCTAAATCCAATACGACTTTTAATATCTCCAATTATCAATAAATCCCATCCTGAGTTTATCTTTCATCGCGCGGCGATAGGCGTTGCGATCAAAGGTAAAATACTCGGCAGGTTTATGTGCCACACCTCGCTGCTTCTCTCCCGTAGGTGCCAAAAATCCCGATGAGAACATCTTTTTACGGAAGTTGCGATTATCCAACTCCACGCCCAACACCGCCTCAAACAATCGCTGTAGCTCTCTGATGGTGAATTTCTTAGGCAGAAGCTCAAAGGCAATAGGCGAAAGTAACATCTCGCGGCACAACATCGCAAGTGCAGAGGTCAGAATCTGTTTATGATCCATCGCCAAACGCTGAATCTCATCCACAGATACCCATCTACCGCCCTTACGTGAAACATAGGCAAGCAGATGGCGATCCAACTTGACCAAAGCATAGTAACCCACCGTTACCACACGCTCGGTCTGAATAGAGTATTTCTGACGTATCCACTCCAACTCATCTCCGCGCAGACGCTCTGGATCGGAGAAGATCTCAAGTTGCTTGAGATAGTGAATCTTCATGGCGGTCACATTCTCCAAGACTCTCACCGCCGCTTCGGGCAAGGTCTCATTCTGTTGGATCATCGATCCTGGCAACTTCATTCTCTCCAAATTATTGTATGCGGGGCGTTCGATCAAGAGCACACGCAACGATGTGCCATCGAATCCGAAGAGGACACAATCTACTGAAAGGGATTGGTTAGTTTGTATCGGCATATAAAAATTTGTTATCTTTTCCTTAGGTAAAATTAGCTCATTATTAGAACTTAGCCAAACTTTTCGTAAAATGTACGCTAAGAAAAACCCAAATTCGCCCCACCATGCCTTGCACGCGCATTTTTGTTATGGTCAAATATACGCTAATAAAATAGCTATATAGCCAACGCCCACTCCTAAAAACGAGACCTTGCCCGAAAAAAATCAAGCAAGGTCCGCCACCAAAAATACAAATAAAATAAACTAAGAATCGGTTTATATCTCTGTTTTCCACAAACCATGCAGATTGCAATACTCATAGACCGCCACAGGCTTCGCGCCACCCAAATGAATCACAGCTTCGGGTTTATCCTTCAGATTGACATAGAGGCCACCGCACTCAGTCTCGACATATACAAATGCGATATGATGCTCTGGTAGCATTGGGTGTGCCACGCTGCCCACCTCGACCTTTATGGTCGCATCATCAATATACTTTACCACAGGCAGATGTTTCTCACCGCTTGCATCCACAGTATTAGGCACGAGCTCCACCATCGGCTCACCACAACATACCACAGGAACCTTAGAATCTACCAACTTTACGATCACATTACCGCAGTGATTGCACTTATAAAATTTTGTTGCCATAATTATATAATATTGTATTAGGTTGATACTTATTTGCTGATTGAATCGAGTAACTCACGGAGTTGCTCCTTAGACTTTGCGCCCACGCTACGCTGAGGCTTGCCCTCCATCGGCACAGCCAAAAGTGTCGGGATAGAACGAATATCGAAATACTCCGCCAGACGCTCCTCCTTATCCACATCTATCTTGTAGATATCGACCTTGCCCTCATACTCCACCGAAAGCTCTTCAAGCACAGGAGCGAGCATCTTACATGGCCCGCACCACGAAGCATAGAAGTCAATCAAAGCGGGGCGTGCGCCCAAAAATTTCCAATCGTTGGGATTATTCTCCAGATCTGCTATCTCTTTGCAGAATGCCGAATATGATATATTCAAAGTAGCCATATTATTGTACTTAATTTTGTTTAACTTTATCATCTATTGCAAAGATAGTGCTACAAATAGCAGTCCACATCATAAATTCGATTGATAAATTTTATGGGCATATAAAGACGGCTTATAGTCGTCAGCCAAGCAAAGCGAGAGATGAGAGAGGAAAGAGGAAAGATGAGAGATGAGAGAGGAGAGATGAAAGATGAAAAATTCCCGTGCGTCAGCAATTTTGA
>JAFOZN010000167.1 GCA_017391185.1 Alistipes sp.
AGCATACGCTTGGGAGGATGACAACTCTCTAATTGTAAACGCTCACAGCCAGCGCAATATAATTGACCTAAAGACTCGCAAAGTCTCTGCAGCATACAAGATCCCTGTAGGCGCCAACCTCACTCGTCAGAGTGGCAAGGGCGGTATCTACGCCTACACTAAGGAGAACAACCTTTTCTGCTTTGATGGCGAGCGCGAGCATCAGATTACAAACTTCGAGGACAAGAATATCGTATGCGGACAAAGTGTAAGCCGTAACGAGTTTGGTATTTCTGGCGGCATATTCTTCTCGCCTGATGGCAAAAAGATCGCCTTCTATCAGAAGGATGAGTCTCGTGTAACTGATTTCCCACTGCTCGACATCAATACCCGTACAGGTACACTCCGCAACATCAAGTATCCGATGAACGGTATGGACTCTGAGCATGTGAGCCTCGGCGTATATGACATCGCCTCAGGCAAGACCACATACCTCAATGTAACAGACTTTGACGCAGAGCGTTACCTCACTTGCATCACATGGTCTCCAGACTCGGAGCGTATCTATATCCAGGTCTTGGATCGTGCTCAGAAGAACATACACCTCAACTCATACAACGCTTCGACAGGTGAGTTCCTCAAGCAGATCCTCTCGGAGCATAACGACCGCTGGGTAGAGCCTCAGTATCAGCTCGTATTCCTCAAAAATGATCCTTCACGCTTCATCTATTCGACTGATAACCGTGACGGCTTCTGGAATCTCTATATCTGCAACGATGAGGGCAAGGTTGAGCGTCTGACAAAGGTCAATGCCGATGTAAAATATGTCGCACAGGATGATAAATTCGTATATTACACTTCGGCCGAGGTATCTCCTGCCGAGAGCCACCTCTTCAAGGTCGAGATCGCCTCAGGTAAGGCTACACGCTTGACTAAGGAGGCTGGTTGGCACGAGCCTGTGATGAGCAAGAGCGGTAAATTCTACCTCGACACATACTCTTCACTCAACGTACCACGCGTAGTGGATTTGGGCCGTACAGACCTCAAGCCTTCACGCGAATTGTTCCGTGCCGAGGATCCTACTGTAGGTTACAACTTCTGCAACATCGAGCTTGGCAAGATCAAGAGCGCCGATGGCAAATTCGACAACTTCTATCGCTTGATTAAACCTTTGGATTTCGATCCTACGAAGAAATATCCTGTTATCCTCTACGTATATGGAGGCCCTCACTCTCAGATGGTAAAGAACAATTATCAGGCATCTTTGCGCCGTTGGGAGATGTATATGGCACAGCACGGTTATGTAGTATTTGTGATGGATAATCGCGGTACTCAGAACCACGGAGCAGAGTACGAGAAGGCTATCCACCGCCAGTGTGGCCAGGCCGAGATGGAGGATCAGATGGTCGGCATGCGTTGGCTCATGTCACACGATTGGGTTGATCAGGAGCGCATCGGCGTACATGGCTGGAGCTATGGTGGTTATATGACTATCTCGTTGATTACCAACTATCCAGATGTATTCAAGGTAGGTGTAGCGGGAGGTCCTGTTATCGACTGGAAGTGGTACGAGGTGATGTATGGCGAGCGTTATATGGACAACACTCACAACAACCCAGAGGGCTTCGCCAAAACAAGCCTTATCAACAAGGCAACAAGCCTCAAGGGCAAGCTCCTGATTTGTCAGGGCGCAGTGGATAATGTGGTGGTATGGCAGCACTCGCTGAGCTTCATCCGCGAGTGTATCAAGAACCACGTTCAGGTTGATTATTTCCCTTATCCATGTGCCGAGCATAATGTCTATGGCAAGGATGCGGTACATCTCTACCAGAAGATTACAAACTACTTCGAGGATTATCTCTAAAGAAAAATCTTTTAATCTACAACAAGGGCGTTTAACAAAATTTGTTAGCGCCCTTGTTTTTCTATATATTAGTTGTAAATATGATTTTTTCTTCGTATCTTTCGGGTTGAAAAGTGACTTTATATAAAAATTAAATAATTTATAAACTAAAATTACTATGGAACTATTGTTTATTGGTGGCCTTGGCACATCTGAGATTCTATTGATCGTACTTGCATTGTTGCTTCTTTTCGGTGGTAAGAAATTGCCAGAGTTGATGCGTGGTGCAGGTCGTGGTATCCGCGAGTTCAAGGACGCTATGAATACAGCTGTTGCGCCAGATCAGGATGACAAGAAGCCTGAGGCTACAAAGGAGGAGGAGAAGTAAGAATTAGGCTGAAGGAGTAACCCATAAGATGAGTAATAAGCAGACAATCAACAGCGAAGCAGAGATGACATTCGGAGAGCATCTTGACGAGATTCGCAAGATTCTGATTCGTGTGTCAATGGTATTTGCGGTTCTTTGTATCGTACTCTTTACATACAAAGGCATCGTGTTGGATATTCTCTTCGCCCCAATACGTGAGGCATTCCCTACCAACCAGCTCTTCAATTGGTTGGCTACTGTGATGGGCTCAGATGTATTGAGGATTCACCCAGAGAATGTGGAGCTCTTCAACAACAAGATGGCAGGACAATTCCTCCTGCATATCAAGAGTTCTATTGTCGGCTCATTCATCATCGCTTTCCCATACTTGATTTGGGAGTTGTGGTTGTTCGTTAAGCCTGCACTTCCACCCCAGCAGCAACGCCAGAGCATACGTTACGTCATCGAGACTCCTATCTGGTTTTTGTTGGGTATCTCTTTCGGATACTTCATCATCTCACCTTTGGCGATCAACTTCTTGGGTAACTACTCGGTAAGTGACCAGATCAGCAACATCATTGATGTATCATCGTTTATGACTACTGTCATGAGTGTCTCTTTCGCGGGTGGTATTGCATTCCAGCTACCGCTTTTGATCCGCCTTTTGGCTTCGATGGGCATCATAACATCGGAGGGGATGCGCCAATACCGCAGAGTAGCGGTGGCAGCACTGCTTATCTTCGCTGCGATTATTACTCCACCAGATGTTGTAAGTCAGGTTTTGATCTTCATCCCTTGCTACGCACTCTATGAGTACGGCATCGGCATAGCAGCCAAGATCGAGGCTCGCCGAGCTAAGGAGGAGGCCGCATATCAGGCTAAGATGGAGGCTGAGAAGGCTCGCAAGGCTAAGGAGGATGCCGAGAAAGCAGAGCAGCAGAAGTCTCAAGAGGCTGAGGAGAACACTGCGGAGCAGGATAATCAGGATTCTGACACAGATGAGCCTTCTGAGATCGAAGAGGAGCCTGAGGCATCGTCAGACGAGCAGACTGAGGTAGATAGCAACAAGAGCGAGACGGAGGATTACGAGGCTCGCGAATTGCGCCGAAGCT
>JAFOZN010000168.1 GCA_017391185.1 Alistipes sp.
GATTTTCAACTCACTGACAGGTTTCAACTCAAGATCAACGTACTCATATGCCTGAGCAGCCGCAAAACCACTCTTAGGCGAAGAATAAACGATTACGACCAGAGCCGAAATTCCATCTGAGGGAAGATTGCGCAAGGTAGTAAAATCCTTTTTAGAAAGCAAATCCAAAACCGCTGAACGTTGCTCCTTTTGAAACTTTAGCTCCTCACGTTTGAGAAAACAACCATCCACACTATGGTATGGATCGAAACCAGAGTCAGAAAAACGAACGAAAAGCAACACTACACCCACTCCTACGAATGTTCCTCCAAAGATAATCAAAGCAGAAGAGAGCGTATCAAGATCCTCACCACCCGCCAACAAAGAGTTAGCTACAATGAGCGCAACACCGATCAGCAACACCACCACAGGGGTAAATAGCGATTTACGGCGTTTTACGATATGATATTCAGGCAAGGCATACAGAGCCTCGCATATTGTTTTATTAGACATTAATTAAAGAAAATAATCTATTAAAAATCACACACTTCCGAACAGAGTTACACACTCTCTGTCCGAAAGTAAAAACCAAAATTTACACACGTTCTCACCCCTCGACTACATCCTTTGAGCATCGAAGAGTGCATTTTTCGGAATTTATGTGATTTGGCTAAATACGAAGCCGGCACAACGCATGGAGATAATAGACTTTGCGAAGTGACGAGCGAAGTTTATCGTAATCAAAGATATGATTTACATGCCCCAAGTGGCGACAAGGCTCAAGATGTGGGACATATTCTGATTCTGATGAATTACGTTGGCGCAGATGATTAGAGGTCAACGAGACTGTAGATTCCTCAATGCTAAAAATTGTGCGACTACCAGCCGAGCGCAACATATCACAACCATACTCGCGGAGCATGGCCATATCTTCACCATAAGAATCGGCCGCAGAGGAGATGCTAACGCTATGATTTTGACGTCCTACCACACACTCATCTTGCGCTTCGCCACTTAGGTAAGCAAAGCACATCGAGACTAAGAAAAGTGATATGGTAATTATCTTACGTATTGCAATATAGATTACTGTGGAACAAAGGTATAGGTGATAGTACCCTCATGGCGAGCTGGAGCAGAATTGTTGATATCAAAAAGCGATGCACGAGCCGCCTTCAAAGCCTCTTCACGCATAACCTCATCGCCACCCGATACAACTCTGGCCGAAATAACCTCACCACCTTGATTCAGAGCCACTGCCACAACAACCTGACCTCCCGCCTCACAACGATAGGCTGGGATAACGAGATTTCGTTTGGTACGAGTAGGATTTCTAAACTCAAAACGTACGGTCACACCACCTTTAAATTTAGAATCCTCGCCCTTTTTCTTGTTATCATCTGTGGAGGCACTGCGATCAGAATTCAAAATAGACTCTGCCTCACGAAGTCCCGCCTCATAGGCTGCTCGATTGGCCTCCATACCCTGAGCAATGCTCTTGGCAGATTCGTTGATCTGAGAGGTATTGGTATTACGGTCATCTTTGAGCTCTTCATTGAGCATAGCATCGTTGGATTGGAGGTTGCGAATCTTCGACCAATCCAAATCGGATTGCTGTTTCATCTCAATCTCACGCTCCAAACGCTCCTTCTCCTGTTGCAACTCCTCCAAAGTCTGCAAATCGACATAGATGCCCTGCATATGAGGGCGTTTACCAACCAAAATTTTGGCACTAAGGAATGCTATGCCGAGTATAAGATATACAATCACCATCACGCTCAAACCCAAGCGGTGATCATAGGCCCACTCGCCAGCATCCTGCTTGCGATTATCAAAAGGCAGAGGCAGACGCTGTCGGCGAGGACGCCTGACAGGAGCCTTTTCTGAGCCTTGCGGAGACTGAGAAGATGTGGATATATTTGTTCTATTTGACTTTACGCCATCCATATTGAGAGTCTAATTGCTATAAATCCCGACAAAAGTACGTTTTTTTTATGAATTTTTATTATATTTGTGCAATTTTATTGGGTCGCGTCCAATAGTTACCAAGAATTAGAAACTTATAGCTTAGAAAATATATGCAGACAAAACAACATACACTTGCCTCGCAAATATCTTTTTCGGGTAAAGGACTCCACACTGGAGTGGTGGTAGAGATGACAGTAAATCCAGCACCAGAGAACAGCGGTATTGTTTTCCGCCGTATAGATTTGGAGGGAGCACCCACAGTACCAGCACTATGCGAATATGTTACTGACACATCACGCGGTACAACGATCGAGAATGGAGCAGCTAAAGTAAGCACCATCGAGCATATTATATCGGCACTCTGGAGTATGGGTGTGGATAACGCACTTATCGATATCACAGGCCCAGAGACTCCTATTATGGATGGCTCTGCAAGAGAGTATGTCGCAGCTATCTCAGAGGTTGGTATAGTACAGCAGAAGGCTGATAGAAAATACTACGAAGTAACCGAGAAGCAGGTATATACAATTCCAGATAAGGGTGTGGCAATAATCATCTATCCAGATGATGAGTTCACCGTATCGGTACACGTAGATTACAACTCTAAGGTGATTGGTAATCAGTACGCTACACTCGATATGTTCAACCAATATGCTTCGGAGATTGCTCCTTGTCGCACATTCGTATTCCTACACGAATTGGAGCCACTCTTGAAGATGAACCTCATCAAGGGAGGTGATATTGACAATGCTATCGTAGTGGTAGAAAACCCTGTAACCGATGAGCAGTTGGAGCACCTGAAAAAGGTCTTTAACAAGGAGGATATCAGAGTGACAGGCGGTTATCTAAACAACCTTGAGCTCAGAGCAGGCAACGAGTTGGCTCGCCATAAGTTGCTCGATTTGTTGGGAGACTTTGCTCTGCTCGGAATGCGTATCAAGGGCCGTGTTTGGGCGTCACGTCCTGGACACTTCGCCAATACTGAGTTTATGAAGCAGATAGCTTCTGCTATCCGCCGCAACGGAGAGAAGCCAGCCTTCAAGTATAACGCCAATAAGCCTGCGTTGATGGATATCAATCGCGTGAGAGAGCTTCTTCCACACCGCTATCCATTCTTGTTGGTGGACAAGGTCTTCCACATGGAGGAGAATGCCATCGGAGCGATCAAGAATGTGACGGTAAATGAGCCTATGTTCACAGGCCACTTCCCTACCGAGCCTGTAATGCCGGGCGTATTGCTGATCGAGGCGATGGCACAGGCAGGAGGCATCTTTATCCTCAACGGAGTGGAGAATCCAGAGGAGTATTCTACATATTTCCTCAAGATCGATAACGTACGTTTCAAGCGTAAGGTTGTACCTGGCGACACTCTTCAGTTGGAGGTTTATTTGACTGAGCCATTGCGCCGAGGCATAGCTTCAATGTTGGGTAAAGTATTTGTCGGAGGTCAACTTGCTTGCGAGGCTACACTCATGGCACAGATTGTGAGAAACAAAAAATCAGAATAACGAAAAACATAATCATGATTAGTAACTTAGCTTATATCCATCCCGATGCTAAGATCGGAGAAAATGTAACAGTAGAGCCATTTGCATATATTGCTGGTGATGTGGTCATCGGTGATGGTTGTTGGATTGGCCCTCACGCCGCAATTCATGACGGTGCAAGAATCGGCAAAAATTGTAAAATACACTCATTCGCATCAATCGCTTGTACACCACAGGATCTCAAGTTCCAAGGCGAGGTGTCAACTGCCGTAATTGGCGATAACTGCGAGATCAGAGAGTGTGTAACCATCAGTCGCGGTACAGCTTCGACAGGTACCACTATCATCGGCTCAAACAATCTGCTGATGGCCTATGCCCACGTAGGACATGACTGTGTAGTAGGTAACAACTGTGTGATTGTCAACGGCGTATCACTCGCAGGAGAGGTACACGTGGGAGATTGGGTGGTAATAGGCGGTCATTCTGCCGTACACCAGTGGACTCATATCGGCGACCACGCCATGATCCAAGGTATGTCGGGCGTAACGAAGGATGTTCCACCATACATCACAGTATCTAACGATGGCCATTACGCAGGTCTCAACAAGGTTGGATTGTCTCGCCGAGGATTCTCTCACGAGCAGATTATGGCTATCCATGAGGTATGTCGCATACTTTTCCAGAGCGATCTGAACTACATCAACGCTTGCAACAAGGCAGAGGAGGAGCTTCCTCAATCAGCCGAGCGCGACTACTTGATTAACTTCGTGCGCTCTTCGCAGCGAGGTTGCATCAAACCTTATGTAAAGAAGGCTAAGGCAGAATAAAACGAGGAGCAAGATAGAGCTAAGAGAATAAAATATACAATATTTATAGGTATTTTACCGCTAAATGTTTGGAATATAGTTTTTTTTCACTATTTTTGCATCGTGAATGAAAGGAGTAAGGGGACGAGTGAGTCCCCTTATTTCGTATCTTGAGGAGAAAAAATAACAATTCAAATATGATAGATTGCGATAAGATATTGGAGATTGCCGAGAGAGAACTCTCTGGCACAGATATGTTTACGGTGAGTTGTAAGTGCTCGCCTATGAATGAGGTAGAGCTTCTGATCGACAGCGATACACATGTTACAATCGAGCGTTGTGCTGAGCTAAGCCGCAAAATCGAGGCTGAGTTTGACCGCGAGGTAGAGGATTTCTCTTTGACGGTAGCATCGGCTGGTATCGGTTCGGAGCTAAAGAACATACGCCAATATCGCAAACTCATCGGCTCTTCGGTAGAGGTGCTTTTACTATCGGGCATAAAGATCTTGGCTAAGTTGGATGCTGTAACTGAAGAGGGCATCACAATCTCTTATGAGGAGAAGCAGACGGTAGAGGGCAAGAAACGCAAGGTACTGGTAAATGTAGAGCGTACATATAGCTTCGATGAGATCAAGTACACCAAGGAGTATTTGGATTTCAAATAATCACTTAAGACAAATAACAAATAAAAATAATATACACTAAAAATGAAAAATTTGAATTTGATCAGCAACTTTGCCGAGTTCAAAGAGCTGAAAAACATCGACAAGGCTACAATGATCGGCGTGTTGGAGGATGTTTTCCGCCACGCGTTGCAGAAGCAGTTCGAGAGCGATGAGAATTTCGATGTGATCATCAACCCAGAGAAGGGAGATTTGGAGATCTGGCGTAACCGCGAGGTTGTAGAGGATGGTGCAGTGGAGAATCCAAACACTCAGATCTCTGTCACTGAGGTGAAGGCTATCGACTCAACTTATGAGGTAGGAGATGAGTATTCAGATCAGATCGGCATGGAGCAGTTTGGCCGCCGTGCTGTACTCTCATTGCGTCAGAATTTGGCTTCACGTCTCTTGGATTTGGAGAAGGCCAACATCTATGACAAGTATTCTGAGAAGGTCGGTGAGATTATCACTGGTGAGGTTTATCAGGTATGGAAGCGTGAGGTATTGTTGATGGATGACGAGGAGAATGAGTTGATCTTGCCTAAGAGCGAGCAGATTCCTAACGACTTCTACCGCAAGGGCGATACTATCAAGGCTATCGTAAAGAGCGTAGAGATGAACAACAACCAGCCACGCATCATCCTTTCACGTACCGCAAACCAGTTCTTGGAGCGACTCTTTGAGCAGGAGGTACCTGAGATTTTTGACGGCTTGATCACAATCAAGAACATCGTACGTATCCCTGGTGAGCGAGCTAAGGTTGCGGTAGAGTCTTATGATGACCGCATCGATCC
>JAFOZN010000169.1 GCA_017391185.1 Alistipes sp.
AAAATCTTACTATTATGATTAAACTCAACAACTTACAAGCGGGTTACAGAGCCAAAAGCCCTGTACTCAAAGAGGTAAACCTCACACTACAGGGGGACCGAATCTACGGATTATTAGGATCCAACGGTAGCGGAAAGACCACCCTTCTCAACACACTCGCTGGGGCACTTGAGCCTCTCGGCGGCAAGATCGAAGTATTAGGCTACACGCCACTGGAGCGCAAGGCTAAATTTCTGGAGCAGATAGCTTATATCCAAGATGAATTGGAGCTACCATCAATGAGCGCAGAGCAATTTGTGGAGAGTTATGCTGCGTTTCATCCCAAGTTCTCTAACGGGGATATGAATCGTTATCTGAAGATGATGAACTACACCTTCGGCATACGATTAGACAAACTCTCATTGGGCAATCGCAAGAAATTTGCAATCGCATTCGCGTTAGCCTCACATCCACGCATCGTATTGATGGATGAGCCAACCAACGGTCTGGACATTGAGTCAAAGCAGGCTCTAAGAAAAATTTTGGCAGGGCAGGATTTGAGCGAAAGATTGATTATAATCTCGAGCCATCAGGTTGCCGACATTGAGGATATTATTTCGGATGTAATCATCCTGCGCGAGAACAGAATCGTGCTTAATTCATCGCTCGGCGCAATCGGCGAAGTGCTGCAATTCGGCGACATTCAGAACATCGAAGAGCCACTCTACGTGAATGGATTAAAAGCTATCGGTAAGGCCGAGGGCGACTATTCGGATGTAGATCTGGAGTCATTCTATTTAGCAATGCAGAATAGTGAAGCCGTGCGCAACTATCTGAGCAAAGTAATCTCTAAAAAGTAAACACCATGACAACACAACATATCTTAGATCTGATTAAATTACACTTCAGACTCAACTGGAAACGAATAACCGTAGCATTAGCGCTATTTATCGGTTTTTTATTTATGTGTTATGCACGCGAGTCATATTTGGCGGGGCATGAAGATGCACGAATCGAACAAATTATAAAACAGTTGCGCGAAACGTGTTTCGCAGCAATGATTACAATAGGGTTTATCTACACTATCTACTCTTCATTCCGTGGCTACGACAATAAACGCATGGTTGCCACTACCCTACTCATGCCAGCATCTACCGAGAGCAAATATATCGCCGAGTGGATCTGCACATTTTTGATCCTGCCTTTGACTATGATCGCATTGTGGCTCGTGGCGGAGACTATCTCTTTGTGGTTTAACGTGGGAATGACATCATTCTCTATACCGCTGAGCGAGGATGTGTATAAGTATGATGGATTCCTCAGCTTCTGGGCTATTGCACACAGCATTGCCTTCTTTGTTCGCTCGGCTGGCAGAAAATGGTATATACTCTTATCAGTCGCAGCAGGTCTTGCTATCTTGCAGTTACCTTTACACTACTCATATCCGTTCCAGAATATAATGTCGGATAGTCATGTATATATGAATGGTTCACACTTCGTAACCAGATACCCCGTATCCATCTTCTCGGAGCAGATGGGTTGTGTGGTAAGCGTATTCTTCACGCTGACTCTGCCAATAGCGATGTATGTACTCGGATATTTACGCCTAAAAGTACGTGAGTTATGAAGCAGATGAGTGACAACAAGCCCGTATTCATTCAGATCAAGGAGTGGATCGAGCAACACATCCTACGCGGAGAGTGGTCTAAAGGGCATCAGTTGCCATCGGTCAGGGAGCTAAGTGCTGAATTTGGGGTAAATCCCAACACCATAGCCCGAACTTATGAGCGATTGACGATGGAGCAGACAATACACAGCGTGCGTGGCGTAGGATATTTCGTTTCGGATCAGGCAAAGGAGCTGATCGAGACGCGCCGCCGCGAGGAGTTCCGCAAGGAGACAATACCTCAGTTCATAGCCGACATGAATCTTTTGGGTATTGAATTAGAAGAGTTTATCAAACATTATAACGAAACCGAAAAGCAATGAAAAAGAGAGCAAATTATATCACGATAGCCATTTTGGCGTTTTACATAGGAGTACCTTTGATGATAGGAGCAGCCAACATTTTGACCTTACAAAGCGAGCAAAACGAATTAAGACAAATGCTCCGCAAGGCTAATCTGGAAAATGCTGAAATTAAGACCTTATCAATTACAGGTGCTGAGGTTAACACCGAACAGCTCCATGTCACTAACGATATCAAGAGTGAAGAAAACTCCTTTATGCTCTATTACCACGTAATAGAAGATATTTATCGTGAGAGCGATACGCTACACATTGAGTTAAAGACACATCCCTCTTATCATGCACAGAAGTGCTATTTTATAGATGCATTCTTCATCAAAACGCTCGAAAAGGTGTTGCTCAACGGCGAGGATTGGACCGACAAGGCAATCATCGTAGAGCCAAAAGATTAGGGTGGACCTGTGGTGTGGGACCAACCTGTAGCGTGGTAAAAAAATGAGATGAGGGTATTTAACGCGAGATTCGTTAAATACCCTCACTTTTATCAAGTTCTAGATATCCAAAGCATAACTATTTCATTATCATTCTAAGTTCATAGACTCTTGGGGAGATATTTCCGTCCACATTGCGGATTTTGATACGCAGTGTCTGCTTAGATTGCAGAGCTTCTGGCAGAGGTAGCTCAGCCACCTTTTCTGCAAAACGCTCACCAACCGCCAAACGACCAATCTCTACCCCGTCAGCCTCTACTACGGCTTGCTTTCCTCTTTCAGCAAGATATACGACTCGCACGAGGCGGGCACGTCCCATAGAGGTTGACATCTGATAAGAGAACGACTCGCGCGCTGCACGCCAATGGCGATTCTGATCGTTACCCGACACAGTATTTACCATCTCCACAAAGTGATCACTCTCAGGCTGCTGCTCACCACACACAACGACATCGGCTGTGATGGCATTCAATTCGGCTCGCGCACGCTCACGGCGAGCCAACTCATCACGATACTGCTGAAGTTCATACTCCGAGCGCAATGACCAATAGACCATATATCGTGAAGCATGAATCTTATAGAATGGTTGCAGAATCATACCCTCATATTTGGCAGGATATACACCCGAAAGCGAGAAGGTCAAAGGACGACGCTCCTTCTTGAAATGTTCAAGCAGAGTAGCCTTTTCACCCACGATGCAGGGCATATCTTCCAACGAAAGCTGAGGTCCAAACGCAGCATGAGCCATACGCTGAGAATCGGCAAAGAGACCATCTTGACGCTCTGTACCCATAGCCGAAGCCAACACAATAGGGCCATAGAGGAATGAATAGTTTGGCGTAGAGTCTGGCAACTGCTCAACGCGAAGCGACATAGGCAAAGTCATACGTACAAGATCACCCTTGAGCCATTTACGATAAATCACAGCATAGCCATCCTCGATTTTAGGGGTATAACTCTCATCATTGATAGTAAACTTCACGCCCTCACTCCATGATGGCACGCGCAAGCGAAGAGTGAACTCCTTACCCGACTTGGCAGGATAGATTGTGATAGAGGTTGCCTCCTCTTCTGGAAATTTGGTCTGCTGAACAACACGACCATGCTTCCACTCAACCTCAGAAGCCACAAAGAGATTTATAGTAAGAGCATCCTCACTCTGTGCATAAATCATCTCGCCATAGCGTGCGTGATTCTCCAAACCCGAACCAACACAACACCAGAATGAGGTCTGAGGCTGAGAATAGACACGATAGTGACCAGCACGCATAGGTGTGAAATAGACAAAGCCACCCTGCTCGGGATGCTGAGTCGAGAGTATATGGTTGAACATAGCACGCTCGTAGTAGTCGATATACTCCGCTTTGCCGCTTGTCTCATAGAGCATCTTCGTCAGACGCATCATATTATAGGTGTTACAAGTCTCAGGGCCTTGCTCACTTGTGAGCATAGAGGAGAAGTCGTTTGCAGGATGAAAATGTTCTCTGACACTATTTCCACCGATACTGATTGTACGATGCTTCACCACTACATCCCAAAACAGGCGTGCCGCAGCATCCCACTTATCGTTACTCTCGATATCAGCAATACGCTTATAGCCAATCACCTTAGGAATTTGGGTATTAGCGTGCATACCCGTAAGACGATCCTCACCCTTGAGCAGAGGTTCCAAAAGCTCCTTATCTGAGAACTTCTTGGCCAACTCGACAAAACGCTTATCGCCCGAAATCACAGCCACATCGGCAAACACCTCATTTAGACCGCCATGCTCGCTATAAAGCATACGTTGCATCTGAGCCTCATCCAGCCCCTGCACCGTACGATACATCCAATCTGCAAGAGCCACAAGCATAGTCTTGGCCGATTTATAACCCGCCTGCAAATAGGCATCACGCAAACCTGCATAAATCTTGTGGATATTATAGAGTGGCACCCAACGATTATTCAATCCAAATCTATCTGCGCGGATATTACCCTCGGAGATCTCTTTCCAAGCCTCGCGCCCATTGGGTACACCACTCAGATAACCATCGCCTGAGGTGCGCTGGCAAAGTTCTAATTCAGAGAGGAAATACTCCAAACGAGTACGAATCTCTTCATCTCCCGTAGAGGCATACATATATGCGAGAGCCGACAGATAGTGACCGCCAATATGGCCATCGAGACCCGTATTCTCCCAATTGGGATAGTTCTCAGCCTTAGGTTCAAGACCTGCCTCCTTACGAAAGGGAGCCAACAGACGGTCAGCATCGAGTGCCATCAAATAGCACTTATCCATCTGCTCGGCGTGTTTAAAATCAGATTCCAACAACTTGACCTTGCTAACAGGTACACTCTCAACCACGCGATGTGTCTGGGCGCAGAGGCTCACCACACTCAATAGTAGCAACGCTACAATTACCGTTTTTTTCATCTCAAATTATTTAGGTTTCCTTTTAGACTTACTTACGCTCAGGCAAGGTAACTTTAAAATGCTCACTCGGAGTATGCTCTCGATATATTATGTCGATCATACGCCTCACCTGCTGAGGGTAGAATATAGCAACATCCTTATCTTCGTGGATATCATCCTTGAGATTGTAAAGATATGGTGTACCACGCTTCACTACGAGTTTCCAATCGCCCTCGCGCACTGCAATCTGATCAGTCTCGCCAAACTCCCAATAGAGAAAATCATGCTTAGGTTGCTCACCCTCGCCCGTCAAAATGGGAGCAAACGAGAGCCCATCGAAATGATCCTCTTCGAGCTCTTTGCTTGCGTATCGCTTCTGATAATCCTTAACACCCGCCAACTCACAGAAGGTAGGCATCAAATCGTAAAACGCCAACTGATGGTCACTCACACTACCCGAAGTAATCTTCGCTGGCCAACTAACGATAAACGGCACGCGGATACCACCTTCGTGACACTGACGCTTTAGGCCTCTGAGTTTGCCATCACGGCCAAAGAACGTAGGATCGGCACCACCCTCCTCATGTGGGCCGTTATCGCTGGTAAATATCACGATGGTGTTTTCTAAGAGTCCCTTCTCTCGAAGTTTAGCCAACACCTCACCCACATATTTATCCAAGCGGGTAATCATTGCCGCAAATTGGGCATGGGTGTGGGTAGTGGCATTATAGCGCGAAGCCTCCTGACCACCCCAAGTCTTATCGTTGAAGAATTTACGTTTATAACTCTGAAGAATCTCATCATCGGGTTGCACCAGCTCGGCATGAGGCAGAGTATAGGTCAAGATGCCGAAAAACGGCTGATCCGAGTTCTGCTTATCAATCCAATCCAAAGCCGCCTGATGTATCAACTCTGCCGAATATTGAGGTCGTTTGAGATAATCTGCGCCATACATCGGATATTTGATATTCTCCTCCATCACCACACGCACGGTCTCTGTATCGCCTGCCGAGCGACTAAAGCGATTGAGGAAATTGGGGTAATACAAGTGTGCCTGAAATTGGCAGATAAAGCCATAGAACTCATCCACACCTCGTTTATCAGGAGTCGAAACTGAGCCCTCATAACCACCAGCCCACTTACCGAACATACCTGTGGTATAGCCGTTATCCTTCATAATCTCGGTAATGAGCACATGGCGCGGATCGTAGGGATGTTGGCCTGCGATAGAGAAATCATCATTGATACCATATTTTACAATCGGCACACCTCGCCAATACTCTTTATTGCCTCTAACCTCGGTATGTCCACTATGCTGACCTGTCATAAACGAAGCACGCGAAGGTGCGCTGACAGGGCTACCCGCATAGGCCTGAGTAAAGCGGATTCCACCTCGTGCCATAGAGTCGATATTGGGAGTGGAGATAAGTCTCTGACCATAACACCCCAGATCGCCATAGCCCATATCATCGCACATTATATATATAATATTGGGCTTCTGC
>JAFOZN010000170.1 GCA_017391185.1 Alistipes sp.
CAGTCGTGCGCCTGCGTGGTGGTCATCATTGTGAATAATACTCTGGCGACTCATGGCGGTGATCTTCAGATCGGAGCTTATGGTATAGCCAACCGTGTAGCCTTCCTCTTTACGATGGTAGTTTTGGGCTTGAGTCAGGGTATGCAGCCTATTGTCGGTTATAACTACGGTGCGAAGAAGTATGACCGTGTGCGTAAAATCCTCTTTATGACCATGGCGTGGGGTACAGCTATCACTACTCTGGGATTCATTGTCTGTGAGCTATTTCCGCGCGAGGTGGTGCGCCTCTTTGTCAGCGAGGATGGTTCGGGCGATGCCACTAAGCTCATCGAAGCTACGGTGCATGGTATGCGTGTTTTGCTATTGATGTTCCCCGTTGTTGGCTTCTCCATCATCGTGGGTAATTTCTTCCAATTTATCGGTAAGGCCAAGCGTGCCATCATACTCTCTATTACGCGACAGATGCTCTTTATTGTGCCTCTGTTGCTTATTTTGCCACGCTATTGGGGCTCAGATGGCGTGTGGTACTCTATCCCTATTGCCGATGCGGGAGCCACTCTGCTTGCAGCAGCATTGTTGATTTATCAGCTTCGCAAGTTGCGCCTTGATCCTAATTCCGAGAAGAGCGTTTAGAGTCGTCAAACGGGCGATTTTGGCAATTCGGGGGCAAAATCTGAGACTCAGAATTTGCTGACATTTCCAACCTTGTTGGACTATATTATATATAAATAAGTATATTTTGTCACGAAATTTAGGCAAAATATGCTCGATTTTAGGGAAAAATCACCTCGAAAAAGGGGCATTTTTCCCTCTTTTTTTGCCCATTTTTGGACTAAAATGGGGTATGTTGATAACCTGTCAGTAACTTTTTTCGGGGCTAAATTCGGATGCGCGAATGTTAAGAAATTGTAAACGTAACTTGCTGATGTTGATGGGTATAAATTTGGGTGTATAAATAAAACCTTATAATACCCCCAATCTGATAAGTAAAAAGAATCGCAATAGGGCTAAATCGCTGAAAAAACGCAAAAAAAGATCCATATATATAGTGTTATTAAATTTTTTTCATTACCTTTGCCCACCGAATTGGACGTTTTAGAAGACGAAAACAAATTAATTAACAAATTAAAGGACAAAAGTTTTTACAATGCCAACTATTCAACAGTTAGTAAGAAACGGTCGAGTACGCATGGAGGACAAGAGTAAGTCTCCAGCACTCGCAGCGTGTCCTCAGCGCCGTGGTGTTTGTACACGTGTGTACACTACAACACCAAAGAAGCCAAACTCGGCTATGCGTAAGGTGGCACGTGTTAGATTGACAAATGGCAAGGAGGTTAACGCCTACATCCCAGGCGAGGGCCACAACTTGCAGGAGCACTCAATCGTGCTTGTACGTGGTGGTCGTGTGAAGGACCTCCCAGGTGTACGTTATCACTTGGTTCGTGGTGCTCTCGACTCAGCAGGTGTGGATGGACGCCGTCAGCGCCGTTCAAAGTATGGTTCTAAGAGACCAAAGGCCGGTAAGAAGTAATCAATCGAATTAAATTTATTTAGGAAAAATGAGAAAAGCTAAGCCAAGAAAGCGAATTCTACTTCCAGATCCAAAGTTCAACGATGTTGAGGTAACTCGTTTCGTGAACAACCTTATGCTGGATGGTAAGAAGAGTATTGCTTACACAATCTTCTATGATTCATTGGAGTTGGTAAGCAAGAAGATGAAGGATGCTGATAAATCTCCACTTGAGATCTGGAAACAGGCTCTTGAGAATATCACACCCCAAGTCGAAGTTAAGTCAAAGCGTATCGGTGGTGCGACATTCCAGGTTCCAATGGAGGTACGACCAGAGCGCAAAGTTTCAATTTCTATGAAAAACCTTGTCCTTTACTCACGTAAGCGCGCTGGTAAGTCAATGGCAGAGAAGCTCTCAGCTGAGATCGTAGACGCATACAACCAGCAGGGCGCAGCGTTCAAGCGTAAGGAGGAGATGCACCGCATGGCGGAGGCAAACAAGGCATTTGCACACTTTAGATTCTAAAAACAGTAGAAGCACATGGCAAGAGATCTTAAATATACTCGTAATATCGGTATCATGGCTCACATCGATGCCGGTAAGACTACTACCTCAGAGCGTATCCTGTTCTATACAGGTAAGACTCACAAGATCGGTGAGACTCATGAGGGTGCCGCTACTATGGACTGGATGGCTCAGGAGCAGGAGCGTGGTATCACTATCACATCAGCTGCTACTACAGCTTTCTGGAACTACAAGGATCATCAGTATCAGATCAACTTGATCGATACCCCAGGACACGTTGACTTTACTGTAGAGGTAGAGCGTTCATTGC
>JAFOZN010000171.1 GCA_017391185.1 Alistipes sp.
ACTACTGTGAACAACGACTTCTCAGCCTGAACTGCAAGAACAGCCCAATCGAACTTCATCTCTGGCATGTTAGCAGAGATATCAGTAGCGATGTTTACACCCATAGCATATGAAAGGCTATCCATCTTTGACTTGCTACCCTTAGAGATACCCTCTGTAGTCTTACCGCCACATGCCACCATCATAGCTGCTACTGCAAGAGCAGCTACACCGTAAATTAATTTTTTCATCTTCTTAAAAATCTATTTTTGTTTGTTAAAATTTGTATTCATTTATCTGCGCTTCTTGACCTCTACGATCTGCACATCGTAGCGCAACATCTCGTTGGGCTTAATACCCTTCTCGCTATCACCTGCCGAACCATAGGCCATAGATGAAGGCAACCACAACGATATCTTACCGCCCTCGCCGATGAGTTTCATACCCTCCGACAGACCAGGCAAAAATCTATCCACCGCATTACGCAATGTATCGGCACGCTCCGAGAGTGGATCTACCTCCTCACCCGCCATATTGGTCACTCGATAGGTAAAGGCAACCGTATCACGATAACCGCTGGCCATCTTATTCATATCGCCCAAGGCCTCGACCTTGTATGTCAAACCGCTCTTGGTACGCTCGATCTTATTATCCGAAGCAGCCAAATCCTTAAGGAACTGCTCCTCATAATTGCGTACACGCTCATAGACATCATAATTGTGGTATGCCAAGAAGTAATACTTCGCATCCTCGAAGCTCATCTTCTCTTCTCCCTTGAGCATATCATTTATACCTGCCACAACCATATCTGCATTGAGCGTAGAGTCCATCTTCAAGATATTGTATGCCAGATTCATACCCACCACATATGAGAGCGAGTCTTGGCTACTGGCAAGTCCCTTCACAGACTTTGAACCACCACTACACGCCAAAGAGAACGCCATGATAGTGGCGCACACCAACAACGAAAAAATTGTATGTCTGTTCATCTTCTTCATCTTGATAAAACTCTGACAAAAAGGGTGCAAAACCATAAAAACACCCACACGACACGATATTATTGTGCCGAAATTATTTGGCAAAGATACTAATTTTTCAATTTTTACATATATTTGTAATAGAAAATCAATAATTTCTCAGATGAAAATCCTTATCGACAGTGCAATCCCCTACATAAAAGGGGTATTTGAGCCATACGCAGAAGTAGTATATCTTGACGGCAAAGCATTTAAAGCTCAAGATGTTGCATCGGCTGATGCGCTGATTATCCGCACACGCACACGTTGTGATGAGTCTCTATTAAAAAACTCTCAGGTAAAGATAATTTCTACGGCTACCATAGGCTTCGACCACATAGATTTGGATTATTGCGCCTCACATGGCATCCAAGTCACTACGGCTCAGGGATGCAATGCTGCAGGCGTTTTGCAATGGGTTGCAGCGTCACTCGTACACCTTAGCCGCAAGCAGGGTTGGAAGCCACAGGGGCAGACTCTCGGCATAGTTGGCGTAGGTCATGTGGGAAAGCTCATAGAGAAATATGCCCGAATGTGGGGTTTTAATGTTTTGCGTTGTGATCCACCTCGCAAGCAGCGCGAAGGGGGCGATTTCATAACATTAGAGGAGCTACTCCCTGCTTCGGACATCGTCACTCTGCACACTCCGCTGGATGCGACCACTTTTCATATGATCAATCCCAAGACAATATCTCTGATGAAGCCCCACGCCACTCTTATAAACGCTTCGCGCGGAGAGGTTGCCCAGAGTCAAGCTCTGCTCAACGCGTCTCAGACTTTGGCATTAGATGTTTGGGAGGGAGAACCTGATATCAATCGCCTCGTGCTCGAAAAATCGACTATCTCCACACCCCATATTGCAGGCTACTCGGCTCAAGGCAAGGCCAATGCCAGCAAGGCGGTTGTAGAGGCCGTATCGAGCTATTTCAAACTCCCTATCGCTGATTGGTATCCACCTCAGGTTGAGCCTACTGTGCGCAAAGATATTACGTGGGAGGAGTTGTGCCAGACCATTGACAAATTTTGCGACATAGAGCGTGAGTCTGAATGGCTGAGATCTTCGGTCGATGATTTTGAGAGTTTGCGTAATAACTACGACTACCGCCAAGAGTATTTTTAGCTTACGAGAGACAACGAGAGAGAATTTTTCTTATCTTTGCATTATATGTGCTTGCCATAAAGGGCAAAACAGACTCTTTCAGAAGCGTACAAAGATATGATTAAAACGCTATTAAAACCCATAAAGCATATCGCAAAGGGTAATTTTGCTCTGCGATTTCACAAATGGTGTCAGCTCATCGTAGCCAAGATTCCCTTTGGCAAATATTTCATGCACCAACGCTACGCACCCCCCGCATCTCACCTTGAGCGAGAGGTCTTTGGCATGCATTTCTCTTCACCCATCGGTTTGGCGGCAGGTTATGACCGCAACGGCACGCTGATAGATAGTATGGATGCCATGGGATTTGGATTTGTAGAGATCGGAGCTATTACACCCAAAGAGCAATCGAGCAAAGATGTTAAAGACTCTGCCATCTACCGTCTGGAGGGTGACAATGCGCTACTGAACTACTCCCAGATAGAGAGCGAAGGGGTAGAAAAGGTGCTTGAGAACATCAAACATCGTTCAAGCAAAATCATCGTTGGCTGCAA
>JAFOZN010000172.1 GCA_017391185.1 Alistipes sp.
AGAGAGAAGTACAAGAATATGAAGTTGCAGGCTCTGCGTCATACAATTACGCCTTCCGTAAGTTTTGCTTATGCGCCTGATTTCAGCAATCAGAAATATGGATATTATCAGACTATCCAGAGCGATACGACAGGTCGCACAACGGTATATTCGCCATTCTCGAATAACTCCTACGGTGTACCAGGAAGCGGTAAGAGTATGGCCATGACATTCAACCTTTCGCAAAGTCTGGAGGCAAAGGTACGTAGCGACAGAGATTCTACGGGTGTGAAGAAGGTGAAGATTATCGATGATTTGAGCATCAGTGGATCATACAACTTCTTGGCCGATTCAATGAAGCTCTCGACACTAAGCATCTCGCTTCGTTCGACTATCACCAAAAAGGTGGGACTCAACCTGCGTACAACACTCGATCCGTATGAGGTAACGCCAGAGGGTAAGCGATATGATAAGCTCACATGGAGTAGAGGAAATCTTGGACGTATCATGAATGCTGGTTGGAGCTTCGGTTATACATTCCAATCCAGAGATTCATCTACGCCTGCCATAAACGATATCAATAGCATACCTACGGAGTATATGAATCCGTTCTATGATCCTTATGGCACGATGAATCCTGCCTTGCGTAGGCAATATATGTCTCAGGCGTATTATGACTTCTCTCTACCGTGGAATCTGGGATTCAACTATAACGTAAATTACAATCTAAGTTACGTCAACAACGGAACCACAGGTGTAAAGCGTACCGTAACGCAGACCATCGGATTCAACGGAAGTATCACCTTCACCAAGAAGATGTCGGCAACGGTGTCGGGTGGTTATGATATCACAACTCGTAAGTTGACTACATCTTCGATCAACATCACGCGAGATCTGCACTGTTGGCAGATGTCATTCTCATGGGTTCCGTTTGGATATTACAAGAGTTGGAACTTCCACATCGGCGTGAAGGCTTCATCGTTGCAGGATCTCAAGTATGAGAAGAGTCAGTCGATGTACGATAACTATTATTAGTGTTTAGCACTCCATAAAAGAGAAATTCAAGAAGAGAGATGGCCAGCTTTCTGCAAGTAGAAAATATCAGCAAGTCATACGGAGAGAAAGTCCTCTTCGAAAAGATATGTTTTAACATAAACGAGGGCGACAAAATCGCTCTGATAGCTCCTAATGGTACGGGTAAAAGCTCGCTGCTGAAGATTTTGGCGGGTGTCGACACTTCGGACAGAGGTGGTGAGCTGAAGTTTATGAAGGATATCAAGGTCGCCTTCTTGGATCAAACCACAGACTTCAATCCACAAAATACGCTTTATGATGAGATATATTCTCGCTTAGGGGAGAAATATGAGGTAATAAAGCAGTATGAAAAGGCCATCGCAGAGGGTGACGAGAAACTAATCGAGCAAGCCATTGCCCGCATGGACGCAGTAGATGGGTGGAGCGTAGAGCAACGTATCAAGCAGGTGCTTTCATCCATGAAACTCACACGTCTGGATCAGAGGATGGGCGAGTTATCGGGAGGCGAGGCAAAACGTGCTGCCATAGCACTGATGCTTTTGCAGGAGGCCGATTTTTTGGTGATGGATGAGCCGACAAACCATCTTGACATAGAGGTTATAGAGTATCTGGAGAGCCATCTGCAAAAGGCTCGTTGTACCCTACTCATGGTAACTCACGACCGCTACTTCCTCGATAGAGTATGCAATACGATATATGAATTGGACCGAGGCCAACTCTATATATATAAAGGTAACTACTCCGATTTCTTGGAAAAGCGAGAGGAGCGTTACACCAACATGCAGGCCAATATAGACAAGGCTCGCAACCTGCTTCGCCGTGAATTGGAGTGGATACGTAGCACACCACAGGCACGTACGGGCAAGGCAAGATATAGAATCAACGCATTCTACGACCTAAAAGACAGAGCGTCAGAGTCGCTCGGACGCAAGGATGTGACAATCAACATCGGCTCATCGCGCTTGGGCGGTAAAATTATCGACTGCGAGGGCGTGAGTCTCAATTTCGGAGAGCGCAGGATGTTGGATGATTTCACATACAAATTCTCGCGCTACGAACGTGTCGGCATAGTAGGTAAAAACGGTGTAGGCAAGAGTACCTTCCTCAATCTGATGACGGGAGATTTGATGGCTGACAAAGGTACGGTAGAGCGCGGTGAGACTCTCAGAATAGGATACTATCGCCAATCGGGCATACGATTCAAACCAGGACAGAGGGTTATTGATGTAGTGAGGGAGATTGCCGAGACTGCTCGCACGGCCGATGGCGAGAGCATATCTATCACCTCGATGCTGACTAAATTTCTCTTCCCAGTAGAGGATCAAAACAAACTTGTAGAGATACTCAGTGGTGGAGAGCAACGCAGACTATATCTTTTGACCGTGCTGATGCAGAATCCAAATTTCTTGATTCTGGATGAGCCTACGAATGATCTGGATATCCTCACATTAAATGTTTTGGAGGATTATTTACTCTCATTCAAAGGGTGTCTGCTTATCGTTTCCCACGACAGATATTTCTTAGATAAGATAGTAGATCATCTTTTTATCATCAGAGAGGGAGGCCACGTCAAAGATTTTGTCGGTCAATATAGCGAATACCGCGAATACATCAAGGAGCAGGAGGCTGAGGAGGCTCGACAGGCCAAAATTGCAGCCGAGAAGGAACAACGCAAGAATGCGACCTTAGCAAATCAAGCACCTACAACACCAACCGCCCCACGCAAAAAGCTATCATACAAGGAGCAACGCGAGTTGGAGGCTTTGGAGCAGGAGATTCCACAGTTAGAGCAGGAAAAGGGTGAATTGGAAGAGAAACTCTCTTCGGGAGCATTGTCTCACGAAGAGCTCAATGCTGCATCAGAGAGAATCGGCGAGTTGATGGCATTGCTCGAAGAAAAAGAGATGCGATGGTTGGAACTTAGCGAGATTTAGTTATGCAATTTTTCACCAAAGTAGATATCAAACCCCTGAGCCACAAGCTCTCACACTCGGATAAAATTCTGAGTATGGGATCGTGCTTTGCTGAGAATATCGCCCGCAAACTATCGCATGCCAAATTTCATATTACCAGCGCGCCAACAGGTATCCTCTTTAATCCCGAATCTATCGCATCAGCTTTAGAAGGGTATGCCCAAAATCAAAGAGAGATACTACCGACAGAACTCTTTTATAATGGGGATTTGTGGTCACATTATGACTTTCACTCCTCATTTTCTGATTTAGATAGAGACTCAGCTATAAATAATATGCAAAAGGCTTTCGATAAGGGAGCGCAAGCATTAAAAGAGGCCAACACGATAATTATCACCTTCGGCACAGCTTGGGTATATAGACTCATGGAGAGTGGCAAGGTAGTAGCAAACTGCCACAAGCAACCTCAACGTCTATTTAGTCGTGAGCTGCTCTCGGCTGGCGAGATTGCCAAGAGATATATCGAGTTACTAAACGGAGAGCTGAAGGACAAACAGGTCTTATTCACAATCAGTCCAGTAAGGCATCTTGGCGATGGTTTGGAACAAAATTCGCTGAGTAAAGCAATACTCAGAGTAGCGGTAGAGGAGATTTGTAAGGCGTGTGAGAGAGCCGAGTATTTTCCTTCGTTTGAGATTGTGAATGATGAGCTGAGGGATTACAGATTCTATGCCGAAGATATGACACACCCTTCATCTTTGGCGGTGGATTATATTTGGGAGAGGTTCATGGAGGTGGCATTTGAGAATAAAGAGCAAGAACTCATCGCTCAGATAGAGCGCATAAGGCGAGCCGCAGAGCATCGCCCATTCAACCCACGAAGTGACTCTCACCGTAAGTTTTGTGCAAAAATGCTCGGCGAAATAGATAACTTGTACAGGAAGTATCCAGACATAGATTTTTCCAAAGAGATAGAAGAGTTTAAAGGTTGGGATATTTCTTAAGCTCTTTTTATGCTCGTTCTGTTTTTTTGAGTAAATTTGTGGCCATATATATGAAGATTATGAAGAATTTAAAGATATACACACTATTAATAGCCTTATTATCTGCGTTTTGCGTAGCTAAAGCCAACACACAACATTCGCCACGACTCTTGGTGAATATCGTGGTAAGCTCGATGCACGCAGACGATTTGAACAAATACTCTTCGAACTTCTCTTCGGGAGGTTTTCGCCGTCTGATGAATAACGGAGCATGGTTTACCAATGCATCGTATGACTATATGCAGACCACAACACCCGTATCGCTCGCCACAATCTCGACAGGTGCAATGCCTTCGGTACATGGTGTAGTGGCAGATCGCTGGTTTGATTATGTGGGAAACAAGGAAGTGCTGCTTATTGATGACAAGAAGGAGCAGAGTGTAAATTATAGCGGTGGCTCAGGAAGTTACTCTCCACGCAACCTTACGGCTCAGACTCTGAGTGAGGTTGTGGCAAAGAGCAACAGCAAGAGTCACGTTGCAACCATCGCCATAGAGCCACTATCTGCCATAGTGATGGCGGGTAAGGCTGGAGAGGTGTATTGGATGGAGACATTGCAGACTGCTTGGACAACATCATCTTACTATACCAAGGAGCTACCAGCATGGATTACGGACTATAACCGTAACGAGGTAAACCAAACTCACATGATCAAGCGTTGGACTCCGCTGCTTGCATACGATGACTACCACAACAACCAAGTCTCGTGCATAGAGGATCTTAAGAGCAATAGCAACAAGCGCATAGATTTCATCGGTGTAGATGAGACTTCGGCAAAGACTCGCATAAATGATGATTATGATCAGATGTGCTACACACCTGCGGGTAATAGCGCTTTGCTCTCATTCGCCAAGCAGGTGATTACCAAGGCCGAGATGGGTAAGGATGAGGTGATAGATGTGCTTAATATCGTACTCGACACCCCACGCATGATCAGCTCTCGCTTCGGTCCAGAATCTGTCGAGTATGAGGATATGTTGTATCGTTTGGATCGAGATTTGGAGGAGTTTATATCATACATTATGACTCAAGTGATCGATCCCCAGCATATAGTAATCAGCCTCACTTCGGATCACGGAACAAGCCCTTCGTTCAACTCGCCAGGGGCAGAGCAGGAGCGTTTCAACATACGTCAGGCTGAGGTGATTACAAATGCTTTCATCGGTTCTAAGCATGGTAATGGAGAGTGGATTTTGGGATGTATCGACAATGCCATATATCTAAATCACAACCTCATAGATGAGAAGGGATTATCTATCACCGAGATGCAGAATGATGTAGCGATGTTCGTAATGCAGCTTCGAGGAGTTTCTCACGCCATGTCGGCAGAGGCAATGCGAGGTAGCTATTTTGGTAGTGGCTATGGTCGTAAGATACAAAACGGATTCTACCCTCGCCGCTCGGGAGATGTAATCATCAATTTGATGCCAGGATGGATCGAGGAGAGAGATAACGAGCGTTCATCATCGGGTTCGATGTACAGATACGACACACAAGTACCGCTTATAATCTATGGCGGAGGTGTAGCGCGCGGAAAGGTTGGCGATAAAGTTGATATCACTTCGCTGGCCACCACTCTCGCGCATATTATCGGAGTCAGCACCCCTTCAGCCGCTGAGGGCGAGATGTTGAAGATTGAGTAAATTTTTAAGGAAAAGAGCTTTAAGATTATGAAAGATCCTATTCAGGAAGAGATTATAGAGGAGTTTTCGGTTTTTGATGAGTGGTTGGATAAATACGACTACCTGATAGAGTTGAGCGACTCCTTGCCACCCATTGTGGCAGAACACCGCACAGAAGAGTATGCCATCAAGGGTTGTCAATCCAGAGTATGGGTTGACGCTAAAGAAGAGGATGGAAAGGTATTCTTCGCAGCCGATAGCGATGCAATTATTACCAAGGGAATTATTGCCCTTCTGATTCGTGTGATGAATGGACGCAAGCCGCAGGAGATTGTAGATATGGATCTCTACTTTATTGATGCCATCGGCTTGGGTGAAAATCTCTCGCCAACACGTAGCAACGGACTGGTGGCAATGATCAAACAGATGAAAATGTATGCTTTGGCTCTCACGAGCAAGGCCTAAAGAAGAATTCTTAAGAGATGATGAGTCCAGAAGATATTTTACGAGTAGAACACGATATAGTTCTGACGCTCAAAAATATATACGATCCAGAGATTCCTGTCAACATCTATGATTTGGGTTTGATCTATGAGATCGAGTATGAGCCTACGGGAGTGGCCAACATACGTATGACGCTCACAGCACCAAACTGCCCAATGGCCGATATTTTGGTGGATGATATCAACACCCAAGTCAAGAAGATCAATGGAGTAGAGGAGGTCAATATAATCCTCACATTCGATCCACCTTGGGATAAAAGCATGATGAGCGAGGAGGCATTGTTGGAATTGAATTTATTGTAAAAGACAATATAGAGCGACCATGACAGATAGGCAGAAGCCAGAGATCAATAAATTGAAAGCCGGAGCTTCATACTTCGGTTGTGGTGCCTATTTGTCAAAACTCGACTCTCTGCACCGCAGCGAGATATACAATACGCTGGGTTACGAAAGACTCATGCGTAAGAATGGAGATATTACTCGATTCTATAAAGAGTGTGACTCCAATTGGCAACAGACATTCTACCTCATGCTCTTGCGTACGATGGGAGGCATGGATAACAAGGAGGCCTTTACGGAGCTCTCTCGCAGAGTACCATACGCGGCCATATTAAGAGAGAGGGAGGTAGCACACAACATCGAGGCGATGCTCATAGGAGGATCGGGGCTATTGGAGCTATATCCCCACGATGAGTATATACTCGACCTCAAACGCAACTTCGAATACTTGGCAACCAAGTATTCCATCACGCCGATGGAGCCATCGGATTGGAAACTTAAAAAGATATATCCCAACAACCATCCCATACTTCGCCTATCGCAAATCGCCACATTCCTGACTCACACCAAAGATGTGATGGACAGGTTATTGGAGTGTCAGACAAGTCGTGATGTCCAGATTCTTTTCAGCGCTGAGACTCTACCCTATTGGCTAAACCACTATACCCCTGCTTCGGAAGAGAAGCGCACCGTATCGAAACGTATAGGTCAAACTAAGAGTGACCTGCTGGCGATAAACCTTGTGGTGCAGATGCAATTTGCCTATGGCTCATATACCTCAAGCGAGCGTCTGCGCTCTCGTGCCCTATCACTTTTGGAGAGTATCAAGGCTGAGAGCAACTCCATCATCTCACAATGGAACAGCTATGGCAAAATTGCTCAAACGGCATTTGACAGTCAGGCTCTGCTGCAACTATCATTCGAATATTGCAAATCGAGAAGGTGCGAAGAGTGCC
>JAFOZN010000173.1 GCA_017391185.1 Alistipes sp.
AATATGGAGGTTATACTTTAGAGATCGTAACACGCGACAAATGTTCGGGAAGCGTCAAGGCTACACTCGATGGTAAGGAGTATGATTTCAAGACGCTCAACAAGGAGAGAATATATATTGGTAAGCGTTTCATGAATCGAAAAGCATTGACAGCCAATATTAATAGTAGTGCAAGGAGCATTAACAGCCGCAAGAAAACAAACATAAAGAGTGTGCGAATCTCAATATATGAGATGTAATACTAAGCTCCAAACAAAACGATGGCTACTTCCTAAAGTGGAGTAGCCATCGTTTTATAATAAGTGGGAGATCCACTATTTATCCTGATACAAGAATCGTTTGATAGACTTCTTAGGAGTCTTCTCGAACTCTGTATCGCGAATCTCATAGAGACCTACACGCTCATACGAAGCAACCAAAGTGTTGAGATTCTTGATATTATCAGCCATCATCTTATCCAAAGCCTCCTTATCGATACCCTCCTGCTTAGCCTGATCGTAATCAGGATAGATAAGTGCAGTCAAGACGCCCTTACGCTCCACGATAAGTGACTCCATCACAAGTGGCATATTATTGAGTTTATCCTCGATCTCCTCTGGATAGATGTTCTGACCTGTACCTGTAAGGATCATAGTCTTGCAACGACCCTTGATATAGATCGTACCGTCTGGATCCATGATACCCATATCTCCTGTATGCAACCAACCGTCATCATCCAAAACTGCCTTAGTAGCCTCCTCGTTCTTATAATATCCCATCATTACATTCTCGCCATGAACAAGAATCTCACCTGCGATATTCTGAGGATCCATAGAGTTAATCTTGACATCCATAACGCCATGAAGCATCTTACCGCACGATCCGCTCTTGAACTCACATGGAGCAGTAACGCTAATCAGCGGAGCACACTCGGTCATACCGTAACCAACAGTAAGTGGGAAATTAATCTTACGCAAGAATGCCTCAGTCTCCATGTTGATAGGCGCACCACCTACGATAAAAATCTTGGCCTCGCCACCGAAAGACTCCAAAAGTTTAGCTCTAATGATTGAATAAAGTGCAGTATTGAGCAATGGAATCTTCATAGCAATACTCATAGGACCCTTCTCCAACATAGGGAGAATCATCTTACGATAAACCTTCTCCAATACCAAAGGTACGCTACATACCATAGTAGGCTTGACATCCTTCATAGCATCGACCAAAATCTTTGGAGATGGCATCTTACCGAGCAAAGTCACATGACCACCAACTACCAACTGAGCCAAGAAATCAAAAGCACAACCATAAGCGTGAGCCAATGGCAAGAACGAAAGTGTACGTCCGTGCTTATGCAAGAAGAACTCTCCTGTCTCTGGGTTCATAAAGCCCTTACCAAAGACCATATTTCCTGTAAGGTTATTCACCGAGAGCATTACTCCCTTAGAAGAACCTGTAGTACCAGAAGTATAGTTGAGCAAAATCATCTGCTCGTTTGGTACCTCTGGGTATTTGATATCCTCAATAGAGAAACCATTAGGATACTTCGCCTTGAAATCTGCATCCCATGAGGCTACAATCTGTGCGAGTGCATCACCCTCCTTCTCGTAGGCTACGCTGAAGTCGTTGACAATCATAGCAGCCTCCAACTCAGGCATACGGTCTGAGTCAAAAGTCTGCCAAAAAGTATCACCTGCAAATAGCATACGGCTCTCCGAGTGAGTGATGATATTCTCCACATCAACAGGATTAAAGTCCTGCAAGATAGGCACAGTCACTGCACCATAGGTGATAGTAGCGATATAGGTAATACACCAATTGACATTATTACGACCAATAAGCGCAATCTTATCACCTTGCTTGATACCATATTTCTCGAAGAGCAGATGCAAACGAGCGATTTGCTCTGCCATCTCGAAATAAGTAACAGATTTCTTACCAAAATAATCTGTCAAAGCGGGCAAATCGTGATTTTCACGGAAGCTCGCCTCATACATCCTTATTAAATTCTCCTGTAACATAATCTATCTTAAAAAATTCCTTTGTTTCCTTTCCCAATTCCCTTATTAGCTTGTACATTATTTATTCTCTGGACCCTGTTTCTTCCAGATATAAATCTTAGATTCAGTACCAGCCTTCAATCGCTCGATATTTTTACGATGTGACCACAAAAGCAAGCCCGCCACGAAGAAAGCGAAGATGATGAAAGTCACTGAGATATCTGAATATCGAGACCACTGACCTGTGGAATATGTAATCACAAAAATAGGGAAACAGCAACCCGCTGTCATAGATGCCAAAGAGACGTAATGGCTAAACAAAAATACGATCAACCATACACCGAAGCACATCAAAACAATCGGAGGATAGATACCTGTAACAGCACCCACCAATGTTGCAACACCTTTACCTCCCTTAAAATTGGCAAAAACAGGGAAGATGTGACCTAAAACAGCCGCAAATACAGCTAAGATCTTGAGATTGATCAACCAAGCTGCGTTGATATCCGAATCATAACGCATCAGCATACCAACCAAAGTAACCGCCGCAAATCCCTTGAAAAAATCCAAAGCAAAGACAGGAATAGCAGCTCGGCGTCCCAAGACTCGAAGCATATTGGTCGTACCCGCATTCTTCGAGCCATGCTCACGGATATCTACACCATAATATCGCTTACCGATCCACACCGCACTCGGAATAGAGCCCAAAACATAAGCGATAATCAATACTGTAATAATACAATAATATGTAATAAATCCCCAATTAGCCATAATCAAAAAAAATAATTTGCAGAGTCTCATTTCAACCCAACACCACTACGGATTATCCCAAAGTCTCTGCTGTTTAAACAAAATCTATCATTTACAAAGATAGAAAAAAAAAGGCAATTATCCAATTTATATAATATATTTTTAGACAAACCAGAGACCTTATGCGACATTTGCGACACAAAAATCGTCTATTTTTATCTCAATTCAAAATATATGTGGTTAAGGGGGTAAGGTTGTTGTAAAGGCCGTTTCTGATTGACGAAAATGACTATTTTGTGGCGAAATGCCCATGTTTTTCGCGATATATACGATTGTAAACCGCGAGCCAAGAGTTACGAAATAATAGTCAGAAGAGATAAGAAACCCTTCACTCTCTACTCTTTGGTCTGGCTATTGTAATTTATGGAAAAATTACTAACTTTGAGCCATAAAACAAAGAAATTATGTCAGCAAAAACAACTATCAAAGATTTAATAAGCAACTATACATGGTGGAGAGAGATGTTTACCATCATCTTTGGTTGCGTGATCGTATCTTTTGGATTCGTACTCTTTATCAACCCCTACAACATCGTACCTGGAGGTGTATATGGTTTGGGTATCGTATTGCATAATATCTTCCCAGAGATTCAGATCGGTACTTTCGGATATATGTTCGATATTCCGCTTCTGATCATCGCTATCATTCTTTTCGGTAAGCAATTTGGCGGACGTACAATCTTTGCTGCGATGATGACCCCGGGTTTGATGAATATTGTCACCATGTTGGTTTACCCCAATCAAGAGGCAATACAATCGTTGGATCCTGCACTGCTCATGGGTGGAGTTTTGAATCTTTCAGATCATTTAATGTTGACATGTATTTTGGGCGGTACAATCATCGGAACGGGACTTGGCTTGGTGGTAAGAAGCAATGCGACTACGGGAGGTACTGACGTTATTGCCATGATACTCAACAAGTATCTGCATATTCCATTTTCAAGAGGCGTACTTATAGCTGACGCATGCGTGGTTTTGGCAGGTTTGGTCGTTATCGGATTTGGTATTGGTAGCGAAGATGGTGCTTCGAGCGAAGGATGGCTACTTTCGCTCTATTCGCTAATCTGTATCTTTGTGGCAACTCGCGTGGTGGATTATGTGATTGACGGTGCTTCGTATGATAAGTTGCTCTTTATCATCAGCGATGACAAAGATGAGGAGCTTCGTAGCTATATCATCAACGATATGGAGCGAGGTGGCACATATATCAAGTCAACAGGTCTATACAGCAAAAAGGAGAAGCAGATGATTTTCTTGGTCATTAGCCGCCGAGAGGTTGCTCAGGTACAACGTAAGATCAAGGAGATTGATCCTAAGGCATTCTTGGTTGTAACCGATGCTTACGACACCTATGGCGAGGGCTTCAAGCCATTCCCTGATAAGGATAACATGTTAAATTAGTCATACTTATATATTAAATATGAATAATATCAACACCCTACGCCCGATTACGGGTGATGGTCGCAAACTCTTTATCGAGACCTACGGTTGCCAGATGAATGTCGGCGATACGGAGATTGTTGTCTCGATCATGCAACAAGAGGGATATATATATACAGAAAAGATCGAAGAGGCAGATATCATCTTGATCAATACCTGCTCCATTAGAGATAACGCAGAGCAGAGAATTTGGGGACGTCTGAGCGAAATGCGCCGTTTCAAGCGCAAGAAGCCTTCACTCCTGATCGGTATTATCGGTTGCATGGCCGAGCGATTGAAGGAGCAGCTCACCGAAGGAGACTTAGCAGTAGATATAGTAGCAGGCCCCGATGCATACCGCGATTTGCCACGTTTGGTGCGCGTAGCCGAAGGCGGAGATAAGGGTGTAAATACCATTCTCTCATTGGAGGAGACTTATGCTGAAATTGCTCCCGTAAGAATCGACAAAAACGGAGTGAGTGCATTTATCGCCATCATGCGAGGATGCAATAACTTCTGCTCTTATTGCGTGGTGCCATATACTCGTGGAAGAGAGCGTAGCCGTGATGCCGAGACTATCATTGCGGAGGCTCGTACACTATTCGAGAATGGCTATAGAGAGGTCACGCTCTTGGGACAGAATGTAAATTCATACCGCACGGGAGATGTCGATTTCCCTGCTTTGGTGAAGGCTGTGGCGGAGATTTCTCCACTCTTAAGAGTTCGTTTCTCGACCTCGCATCCAAAGGATATGAGTGACGAATTATTGCAGGTGATGGCTTCGATGCCTAATATCTGCCGTGCAATACATCTGCCAGCACAATCGGGTTCATCAAGAATGCTCGAAAAGATGAACCGTAAATATACTCGTGAGTGGTACTTGGGTAGAGTCGAGGCTATACGTCACTATATGCCCGATTGCGCCATCACTACCGATTTGATTGCTGGATTTACGGATGAGACCGAAGAGGATCATAAGCTCACGCTATCGCTGATGGAGGAGGTAGGGTACGAT
>JAFOZN010000174.1 GCA_017391185.1 Alistipes sp.
ATTTATGGCAAAATGCGAAGCAAAAATCGCACCTATCACATTGCCTATGCCGTGCCAAAGGCCATAGACGTAATCCACTTGATCGTTCATTATGAATACTATGAGCGAGAATGGGGTAGCGGCGAAGATTATAAAGCCCTTGATGACGTTGGCTGTGATGATATCAAGTTTCATTGACCAAATCGTAACTGCCAAAATCACATATCCCAATCCGATGTAGATATATCCGCCGTAGAATCCAATCAGAAGAAACCACAGATAGTGCAGAGGCTTAATCTGCAGGGCGTGCCCTCCATGAATATGAGGGTGCTTGTGGCTATTGTCGAATATCATATAGACCAAGACAATGGTCAATACCACCGCCATGCAAATCTTGAAAGTTGTGTCGCTGATATGTGTAGCGACCATCGATCCCATGACGTTTCCAATAATTGCGGGGATTGATAGCTTCACTCCGCTTTTGATGTTGAGCATTCTTTTGCGCAAGAATGTCAGCGATGAGGTTAGGTTTTGCAACACTACGGCGATACGGTTCGTGCCGTTTGCCACACCAATAGGCAAGCCAAGTACAGTAAAGAGTGTCATGGTGATAATTGCTCCACCTCCTGCCAAGGTGTTGATTATCCCCACGATAATACCCGATACTACCAACATTATTATGATACTGCTCTCGCCCATCAATATTTTCTATATATAAAACCTCGTTACAATAGTTGTAAAAATACAAAAAAAATGATAATGCACAAAACAAAACCCTCCGATAAGCGTAAAAAAGTTCTTAATTTTCACATTTTGCTTCTGGATTATAATCTAATGCACCTTGAATAATAACAAATAAAAAGCCCCAAACCAACAATGGATGGGGCCTTAAAATAGATTACTGAGTGAATTATTACTCTGAAATTATCTTGGCGATTTTCTCACTCCATAGCTTGTAACCCTCTGCGCTTAGATGGAGATAGTCACCTGCGTACAACTCCTTTTTTAAAGAGCCGTCACCATTTACAAACCAAGTCGTAGGGTTGATATACTCTACGCCCTTGAGTTTTGTCTTTGCGAGTATTGAGTGAATCTTGTCACATGCCACGCGATTATAAGAATTCTTCTCCAAACCAGCTGGGAGCAATCCAAAGAGGATTATTTTTGCCTGTGGCATCTGCGCTTTTGCCTCCAATGCGCAAGCGATGATACCCTGAGCAATATCCTCAGCCTTATCGCCAGCAGTTACGTTGTTGATACCTATCGTGATTACAACATTCTCAGGCTTGCAGCGGTTGTAATTGCCCTTCTTTAATCTCCACAATAGATTCTGCGTCCTGTCGCCCGAAATTCCTGCGCTCTCCCAAAGATTGATGCCTACAGCCTGATCCATCGCCGCCTTGCCTTGATAGCTTGTGATCTTTGTGCGGTTGCCACCAAATCCCTGAGTGATAGAGTTACCAAGTAACAGAACTTTCAGCTCTTTACCCTCCAATGTGGTCTCTATGTCATTGGCTATTGCATGCCACTCGGTACCTTTTTGCCAACCAGCCGCCATGCGGTATTCGTTACCGGGCGCAGGGTAAGCACACATATTCTTCTTGCGACCTAACTCTTCGAGGATAAAGTTTACTATCGGCTCTGGGTTATTCAGCGAGTGGGGGTGATGGCCCACACCAGGCTTGTGAATCACATTGAGCTTATATCCATATTTAGCCAATCGCTCTTCAAAAACTGCGGTGTTCTCTGCGACAGGAACTCCTGTGTCGGCATCGCCCACAACGTGCAACATCGGAATCTTCGATTTGGCCATCTTCTTGGCGTGGTCTATAGGGTTCTGCGCCCAAGCCTCCACCTGCTCGTTGCTTGTGAAACCATAAGCCTTCATCAAGGCTTCTATGTTTCTATCGTTACCATCTTTTGTGCCGTAACCCACAGGCCAGCTCTTGATATCCATCACAGGTGCATCGACATAGATACAAGCAACCTTATCTGTGTTCCTTGCGCTCCAATTATATACGATCAATCCACCGCGACTCATGCCCTCCAATACTGCTTTCTTGCTTAATCCAGCTTTGGTAGCTAATTTATAGAACTCGTCCCAGCGATCAATAGCTTCTTGATTGCCGAATAGATCTCCTACCTCACAATATGTCAGATGAAATCCCTGCTCCAAAAGCTCAATGTCAGTCTGTGGCTCATGTCCCCAGAAACGAGCACGCCAAATCCAAGGATTACCCACTGCGGTGTGGTATGGCTTTACGATGTAGTACTTTACTCCGTTGTTGTCGTATTCATAACCCTTAAACCCATGAAAATTAAACTCTCCGCTTGGCTTGAGCGCAAAGTTTGAGATTATATCTACATCCGAAGCGGTCTCCAATGTGAGATATTTGTACATCTTCATCGCGATTCTGCCTGCTCCGATAGCCGATGGGTGTAACCTATCGGGCATAAGATACTGCTCCCACTTATCGCCAAAGAGGTTGTGTAGATTTATAATATCCAAACCTCTTTCGTTTGCAGTCTGAGTGATTACGGGTATCATCTCATTTGAGATGACGGCATCGGGATGATCCTTTAGGAAGAAACTGCGTACTGGAGTCATCAAAATCACTCTTGGCTTAGAGGGCAGATTGCGATAAGTATCCACAAACTTGCGATACTCCTCTGGAAAGAGATGTCTTTGATTGACGTTGCGGTTGGCCGCGGCGTTTGTTCCCATCTTGATAAAAACGATGTCTGGATTATACGCCAAAGACTCTTTGTATTGCTGTGTCTTGATGTATGCCTGATTGCCATTGCTGAGTACGGTGGTCGCCGAGACTCCGAAATTTTTAACCTCATATTCTTCGCCCAACAAAGCCTGTAATTGCGAGGGATAGCTATTCTGTTGGTTGTTGTTTATACCCGCGCCGTAGGTGATGCTATTTCCTACGCATGCGACTTTGATTTTCTGTGCGTATGACTCTATGCTGAGCATCAAACATAGAGCGATAAAAATCATCCGTTTCATATATAGTAATTTTTCTTTTGGTATCACTCTACTTTGTGAGTACTATATGGTGCACTCCGCTCTCCAATTCAATGCATTGAGCCACGCTCTGCTCTTTGCTATTGATTGTACACTTTGTAGCCTTGCATGGCAAATAGAGAGTTGCTGTTGAGTTTGCTGGGATTGTAATATCCAAATCTACGCTCTGCTCTCCCACATGCCAAGCTGATGAGATTGTACCGTAAGGTGACTCCTTGCTCACCTTAGTCCACTCCACACCCTGAGGAATCTGAGGCTTGAGTATAATGTGCTTGTATCCTGCGCTCTTTTCATCTGGAAGAATACCGCCCATGGCCTGAATGAACCATGCGCCAATGCCGTTGAAGCAGTTGTGTATGCGGCTACGACCAGCACCCCACTCCTCCCAAGTTGCGGTTGCTCCGTTGTCTATCATATAGAGATAGCCAGGGTAGTCGCGCTTCTTGAGCATGTTATACATGAGTGAAGTCTGCTCGAAATCTGTAGCCCAATCTGTGAGAATCTGTACTCCCACCAAACCTACTCCTATGTGGCTGTTGCGTGGATCATTGTTTATAAGCTCTGTTGTCTTCTTCTCAATATCCTCAGGCGCGATACCTGCCAAGAGTGGATATATCATGTCGATCTGAGTGCCTGTGCCGTACTCTCCACTCTGAGGCTTGTAGAATTTCTCGTGGATAAGCTTATTGATAGCCTCATATTGTGCCTTATACTCTTTGGCATCCTCTGGCTTGCCCAATTCAGTAGCAATCTTTGACATTACATCTAAGCAGTAACTTACATAACAGTTGCTCACCAACGCTACCGACTCCTTGTTCTGGTAATCCACTCCATGTGGAGAGAGCCAGTCGCCCAAATACCACCAGCGGTATTCTACATTCTCCCACTCCTGCAATAATCCATTCACCGAGAATTTCTTGACATATCCCAACCATTTTTGCATCTGAGGATAGTGTCGCTCCAAAAGACGCTTGTCGCCGTAGTTCAGATATGTCTGCCAAGATGCAGTGATGATGAATCCACACCAATATGGACCACCGCCAGCTTTATAAGGATTAGGTACGCAGTGGGGCATACCTCCATCCTCCTGCTGACAATCCTCCCACATCTGCATCCAGTTCTGATACAGAGGCGCAGCATCATACATAGCCTGGAATGTGCGACACGAAGAGTTACCATCTCCACCATAACCCATGCGCTCATATTGTGGACAATCTACCACATAACCTCCCCAAGCCAATTTTTTGAATGTGTTCTTGATTAGCTCGTATATCGCCACCATATCTTTGTCCGAACTATCAAATGTCGAAGCATCCTTATAAGTGGCACAAATAGGTAAACCTGTAATGGCTTTTGGAGCCTGATTTAGCCCCGTAATGCGCATATATTGGAATCCGTGGTGGTTGAATTTATTACTGAAGGATTCATTCTTTTTGCCCGAAGCAATATAATGATCTTCATAGTTTATGCTGTTGCCATCTTGTGGACTGAAGTTCCCTTCATTATCTACTCTGTCGCTATATTCTATCTTGATTTGATCACCTTGGCTTAGCTGTGGAAAGTCAATATCCACCCATCCGTTCATAGTCTTGCCCATATCGACAAACCAAGTGCTGTCATCGACCTGTCGCACCTCTTTAGCTGCAAAATGCTCCAAAATATGGTTTGGCTCACACATCTGTGGTGAGGTCTTCATTGGTGGTACTTGAGCCACCCATACCTTTTGCCATTGTAGCGCATTGAGAGTTGAGGAGCGCATATCCTTCAAAATCTTGTTGCCATCGAGGCTCTCTCCGCCAAATTGGTTTGGATGCCAACTTCCCGATCCAACTTCGCTATAGCAACTCTCTATGCCCATCCAACTTGCGTCAGAATAGAGTACGGGCGTAGCCTTGCTATCTAAGATGCAATCCAACTCTACTCTTGCTAATGGACCTTCGTGTACGGCATTGAAAGTCTCTTTGCGATACCAACCTCTGCCGAGCCATACTACCAAATCATTCTCTCCACGCTTCAGGTATGGTGTGATGTCATAAGTTACCGACAATGAACGTGTATCCAACTCTGATACCGCAGGTGCAAGCACATTATCTCCGACACGTTTGCCGTTGAGATAGAGTTCATGATAACCCAATGAATTGATGTGTATAAGATGTGTGAGACCCTTCTCGCTTACCTCGAACTGCTTTCTGAGCATCGGTACTTTGCAATCTTTGACGCCTATCCACTCACTCTTAGACCACATTTCGTTGGATAGGATACCTATGCCAAAGCGTTGTGGCTTGCTCCATGCTGATACGTTGCCATGGTTATCCCACACTCTTACCTTCCAAAAGGCCAACGAACGAGGTTGCAATCCTGCACCTGCGTACTTAACCATCACCGACTCATCGCTCGCTATCTTGCCCGAAGACCAGATGTCGGCTTGGTCATTTTTCAAAAGTTGCTCGTTGCTTGCCACCATAATCTCATAATGAGTTTGATTGGTAGCATTCAAAGCAGAATTAATCTTCCAACTAAAGTGGGGTGTAGTTGAGTCTATTGCCAATGGATTCTCCAGATTCTCACATCTGAGATCATATAGCTGTAAAGATTCGCTTTTGCATCCTACAAGCACAAGGACTAAAGCAGACAGTGTGAGTAGTAGGGTTATCTTCTTCATTTTAAGTAGTGTTTAGGTTGTGAAGATTATTTCTGAGCTATAAAATAGAGATCAAAACTCTTCGCCGATAGCTCTCCTATATTGTAATCATCCATCGTGATGGAAGTAGTCAAATCTTGATTTGATTTGAGTAGTCTGCGGCGATTTATACGGTTGAGTATGTCGTATGGGATTTGCAAAATCCATCTTGGCAGACGGTGCTGAAGATCCAGAATGTCGAAGCGTGTAATGCGCTCTACGCCCTTGCGGTTTGCCTCGTAATACTCCATAATCTTTTGGTTGCCATTTACTCCAAGCATCTCAACTTCGCTAAACTCACTTTTTAGGAGTTCTCGCAACTCCTCTCCACGATACTCTCTTACGTGCCAAGGGTTGCGTGTGAGTGACATGGGGGCATTAGGAGTAGAGACAATAAATTTACCACCCTTTTTCAATACTCGGCTTACCTCTTTTACAAACTCTTTGTCTTGTTTGATATGCTCTATGACCTGAAACGAGATTACATAGTCGAAACTCTCATCCTCGAATTGCAAGGGCGGTGCCACCATCTGTCGAAAAGATGTATTCTCAGGCAAAGTCTCAGCGTATGCTTCGCTTTTGTCTATTGTGATAAACTCCTTGGCCGAGGGTGCAACTACTTTGATTCCGTAGCCCATACCTGTACCTATCTCCAAGACTCTGCCAGAGACAATCTCAGCGGCTCTGTGGTAAGCCAATATAGAACGCTGGAAGACGTAGTTGTCCGAAGCATCATGAGCCGAAACTCTCTCTGCTGTGTGAAGTTTTGCCATATTACTTTTTGAGTGTTATGGACTCTCCGTCTGTAGTGATTACGCCTCGCTTAAGCAGGATTCCGACAGCGCGCTTAAAGACCTTCTTGCTCATCTGTGTCAAGGCGTGTACCTTCTCTGGTGATGAATTATCTCCGATTGAGAGCTCCCCACCATTCTCCTCGATGAGTTTCAAGAGCGCATCTGCCGATACTGCCACACCATCATAACCCTCCTTGCGCAAGGTAAGGTCAATGCGGTTGTCATCTGTGATACGTCTGATATATCCCTCGAAGCGGTCTCCGATATTGACCTTCTGGAATATCTGATTCTTATAGAGCATACCCCAATGACGAGAATTGATAATAGCTCGGTATC
>JAFOZN010000175.1 GCA_017391185.1 Alistipes sp.
CCTTGAACATAAGGAGATTCTGAGTGGAAATATCGTGGAGGCTATATACCTACCCTCAGAGAAGGAAGGCGAACTTGCCAAGGCTTTAGAGATATTTACCGATGAGACATACCCCAAAGCTTTGGGACATTGGCAGAGTAGCAAAGGGGCTAATCCAAAGATTGATATCCAGCTTCTTTCTCACGGCCGTATTCAACAAAATTCGCCTCAGACCACACTCCAATTTACACGTTGGCAACTCTCAGGCAAGGAGAATCACATCAAACTCTTTGGTACGCTGAGCTTACCTCCTGTTTTTGAGAAGAAATCCAAAGAGCAGGAGAAGAAAACACCAGAGAACGAGTCAGTAGAAGAACTACCCACACCTCAAAGACGCATTATGCACTTCGAAGCAAATGCCGAGCTCAGTACTACAGATGACTCCAAGACTGAATCACATCGTGTGATGATTATCCAGACGGAAAAGGGGCACAAATCGACACTATATTTCTCTGAAGAATAAACCAAGAAGGCTATCTGACCATTGGGTCGGATAGCCTTCTTAGATTACAGGGCGTGCCCACTTAGAAATTATAGACACCCACATATATCAAAGCTCCCAAGACAGCTCCCACCATAGGACCCAAAACAGGAACCCAACTATATGACCATTGATTGGAACCCTTACCCTTGATAGGTAGAATAGCGTGGGCTATACGTGGAGCAAGATCTCGCGCAGGATTGATGGCATAGCCTGTAGTACCTCCGAGTGACATACCTATGGCCATGATGAGCATTACGGTAGGGAAACAACCCAAAGCTCCCATACCCGCCTCTGGGGTATTCTCTTGATTGCCAATAGCCATAATTACAAACATCAACAACATAGTTCCTACCACCTCACAGAAAAAGTTACGAGGTTTATTCATAACGGCAGGAGCAGTACAGAATACTCCGAGCTTGGTGGCAGCATCATCGGTAAGATCAAAATGATCCTTATAGAATGCATAGACCAGAGCTGCTCCGCAGAAACCGCCCAACATCTGCGCCACGATATATGGCAACACAGCACTCCACTCAAACGATCCCGCAACTGCAAAGCCAAGTGTAAGAGCAGGATTGAGGTGCGCACCCGAATATGGACCTGAAATCAAGACTCCGCACATCACGGCAAAACCCCAAGCGATAGTGATGACGATCCATCCGCCATTGAAGCCCTTAGATCCCTTCAAACAATTAGATGCAACAACGCCGTCTCCCAACAAAATCA
Organism: Alistipes sp.; assembly: GCA_017391185.1. Classification (GTDB taxonomy): domain Bacteria; phylum Bacteroidota; class Bacteroidia; order Bacteroidales; family Rikenellaceae; genus Alistipes. The sequence goes on from JAFOZN010000175.1 coordinate 1,250, forward strand.
AAACCAATGTGCCGATAAACTCAAACAAGCACTTGGTAAAAAGTGTAATCTCCATAGTTTGGTTATGTTAATAGGTTATTAGCTTCACCTTACTTCACCAAGACTCTACCCACAGCATCGTGCCAACCAGCAATAGACTTGGCTATAGTCTCGGCGTCTGCCTTAGGCTCAAACACCTGATCGGCCTGCCACTGCTCTCGAATCTCATCTACACTACCCCAGAATCCAACTGCCAAACCTGCCAGATATGTAGCACCAAGGGCAGTAGTCTCGGTCACCTTAGGACGTATAACTTTAGTAGAAAGCACATCTGCTTGGAACTGCATCAAAAGATTGTTGCGCGCAGCTCCTCCATCGACCTTCAACTCCCTTAGGTCAATACCCGCATCACGCTGCATAGCATCTACAATATCCAACGTCTGATAAGCAATACCCTCCAACGCTGCACGAGCTATGTGGGCTGCGGTAGTACC
>JAFOZN010000176.1 GCA_017391185.1 Alistipes sp.
AGCGATAGTGGTCGGAGGAGCATTGTTTGGCGACAACCTTTCATTTATTTCCGACACCACGATTGCGGCCACTCGCACACAAGGGTGTAATATGCGCGACAAGTTCAGAACCAATTTCTTGATCGTAGCTCCTGCCGCACTCCTTACACTTTTGGCATATATTTTTACAAATCAACAAGCCATATCGTATAGCGATGCAGGAGAATCGGTCGAGTGGTACACAATTATCCCATATCTTTTGGTCCTAACGACAAGCGTAATGGGGACAAACGTACTATTGGTATTGGTTTTAGGCATCATATCTTCGGGTATAATCGGCTTATTGGCAGGCAAGATGACTCTTTTAGATTGGGTATCAGTCATGGGTGAGGGTATCGGCTCGATGGGAGAGTTGATCATAATCACGATGATGGCAGGCGGAATGTTGGAGATGATTCGCGTCAATGGCGGTATCGACTACATCATATCACGTCTAACAAGCAGAGTCCGTACTCGCCGAGGAGCTGAGTCGGCCATCGCTTCACTCGTGATTTTTGCTGATGTTTGTACGGCGAATAACACCGTGGCAATCATTTCAGTAGGTGGCATCGTGCGTCAGATCGCCCAGAAATTTGGCATTTCAGCACGCCGAGCAGCAAGTTTGCTTGATACTTTCTCGTGTATGATTCAGGGTATAATTCCTTATGGCGCACAACTCTTGATGGCTGCGGGATTGGCTTCAATATCTCCTGTAGAGATTATCCCACATCTATATTATCCATTCATCATGGGAACGTTTGCCATATTGGCGATATTGATACAGTGGCCAAGATATAACAAAAATTAATCCCACGAGTTTATGAGAGCAACCATATTTCTACTTTGTCTAAGTTTTCTTACTTTAGGGGCAATGGCTCAGCAACCCAAGGCTAAGAATACCACAGAGAAGACTTTGGAGCTAAGAAACAACAAAATCTGTGTCAAACAAGATCTGACCAGAGGCGGAGCCATATATTACATATCAAAAAGCAACGAGAATAGAAACATCGTAAACATCTACGATGAGGGGCGATACATCCAGCAATCGTATTACGCAGGTAAAAGCATTGACCGCCGAGCCGAGGGACAAGCCAAAGAGTGGTCTCCTTGGACATGGAATCCTATTCAAGTGGGAGACAATGCATACAATCGCGCAGAGATTTTGGATTCTTGGCAGCGGGGTAGTGAGACATACGTAAAGTGTATCCCCATGCAGTGGGATATGAACAACAAGCCTGCTGAAGCGACTATGGAGCAGTGGACATCTATCAAAGGGAATGTAGTGCATGTCCGCAACCGCTTGACTTGTAACAGAACAGATGACCTATATGGCGAGGGCATAGTATGCTCGCAAGAGATTCCTGCCGTATATGTAATCTCTGCGCTAAAAAATCTATATTCGTATTTTGGAGACAAGCCATTTAGTCATCAACCCATAAAATCTACCGAGGTAAAACAACTTATAATGAATGATCCCGAACATTTCTGGGGCTTATACCGCGATGCTTCGGAGCAGTGGATGGCTTTTGTCGATGATTCAGGATGGGGTATAGCCGTATATTCACCTTCCGCCGAGGCCTTCCTCGCTGGAAGATTCGACTCTTTTCTTGAGGGAGATGAACATCATGTTGCATGTTCATATATAGCTCCAATAAAACAAGAAGCCCTAAAAAAGGACTCGGTGATGGAGTATGAATACTATCTGATAATTGGCACTTTGGATGAGATGCGAAAAAATATCTATAAATTTAATCGTAAGCAAAGATAAATACATTATATTTGCGGAAAGTTAGAGACTTGTTCTCTACTAAGAGATTGATTTTTCTAATAATCAAATAAAAAACTACTTAAAATTATGAAGAAGATTTTTTCTATTTTGGTCTCTGCCGTTGCATTGATTTCTCTTGCATCATGCGGTGGTAATGCTCCAAAGCAGTGCGATGCTTGCAAGGAGCTTTTGCCTGTTGGTTTGCAGCTCTACTCTGTACGCGACAACATGGCTCAGGATTTCAAGGGTACGCTTCAGAAGGTTAAGGATATGGGTTATGCAGGCGTTGAGTTTGCAGGCTTGTTCGACAACTCTCCTGAGCAGATCAAGGCTTGGTGTGCCGAGATCGGTTTGAATCCAATCTCAGCTCACGTGCCATTGGCAGATATGTTGGCTGACGTAGACAAGGTGATTGCTGACTACAAGGCTATCGGTTGTCAGTATATCGTTGTCCCTTACGTAACTGAGGAGCGTCGTCCAGGTGGCGAGAAGTTCTTGCAGATGGTAGAGGAGATTCGCGCTATCGGTACAAAGTGCAAGGCTGCTGGCCTTACATTGCTCTACCACAACCACGACTTCGAGTTCAAGAAGTTGGAGAGTGGCGAGTATGGTTTGGATTACCTCTACGCAAATGTTCCATCTGATCTTTTGCAGACTGAGTTGGATCAGTGCTGGGTAAAGTACTCTGGTTTGGATCCAGTAGAGTACCTCAAGAAGTACACAGGTCGTTCACCAGTCGTTCACCTCAAGGATTTCTTCAAAGAGGGTGAGCAGGAGGGTGATCCATATGCTTTGATCGGTCTTAACGAGGGTGAGCAGAAGAAGAATACTGCATTTGAGTTCCGCCCATTGGGTCATGGTGTACAGGATATCCCATCTATCATCGCTGCAGCTAAGGAGGCTGGTAGCAAGTGGCTTATCGTAGAGCAGGATCAGCCAAGCATGGGTAAGAGCCCAATGGAGTGCGTTGCTACTTCAATGGAGTATTTGAAGAAGATCGGTGCAATCTGCACATTTGACGGTACTGAGTGCGAGTCAGAGAAGTGCCAGCACGCAAAACAGGCTGCAAATAAGGAGTGCAAGGATTGCCCACACTCTAAGAAGTAAGCCGCAACTCATATAAATTAAATAGCCTTTCTAACAGTGTTAGAAAGGCTATTTTCATATCAGCTATTACTCATTTCTACTCGAAAGAGTGAATCACAACTCCAGAACGCAACTTAGGCTCAAACCATGTTGTCTTAGGAGGCATGATATTGCCTGTATCAGCAATATCTATGAGCTGCTGCATCGAAACAGGGTAGAGGGCAAAAGCTACCTGCATCTCACCGCTATCTACTCTCTGCTTAAGCTCTCCCAAACCTCGAATACCGCCCACGAAATCAATTCGTTTAGAGGTACGCAAATCCTCGATACCAAGCACCTTATCAAGTACCAAATCTGACAATACGGTCACATCCAACACGCCGATAGGATCGCCATCATCATAAGTTCCTTCGCGCGCCGTAAGGCTATACCACTCGCCATCGAGATACATCGAGAAGTTATGCAGAGCCTGAGGCGTATATATCTCCTCGCCAATCTTCTCCACCATGAAAGACTCCTCAACTCTGGAGATAAACTCCTCCTTTGACAAGCCATTCAGATCCTTTACCACGCGATTATAATCTATGATACGCAACTGCGAAGCAGGGAACGTAACTGCCAAGAAGTAGCAATACTCCTCTTGGCCCGTATGCGATGGATTAGCCTTCATACACTCCTCGCCAACACGCGCTGCTGCAGCGGTGCGATGGTGACCATCTGCAACATATAGAGCTGGTACTTGGGCAAAAAGTTCCGTCAAGCGATCGTTCTGCTCACGAGAACGAATCACCCAAAAATGGTGACCGAAGCCATCAGCAGCCGTAAAATCATAGTCAGGCTCGTTATTCTTAACTACACTCTCCACGATAGCATCTATCTCAGCATTGTCGGGATAGGTGAAGAATACGGGTTCGATGTTGGCCTTCTGATTACGAACATGCTTCATGCGATCCTCCTCCTTATCGGGACGAGTTAACTCATGCTTTTTGATAGCACCCGAAAGATAATCCTCAAAGTGGCAACACATCGCAATACCATACTGTGTACGACCATTCATGGTCTGAGCATAGACATAATAATACTCCTGCTCATCCTGCTCAAGCCATCCTCTTTCGCGCCAAAGTTTGAAATTATCCACAGCCTTTTGATAAACCTCATCGCTATGCTCATCGGCTATAGGATCAAAATCAATCTCTGGCTTGATGATATGCAAGAGACTTCGCTCTGAAGCCTCGGCCTTGGCCTCAACAGAATTCAACACATCATAGGGGCGAGATGCGACCTCTGACGCATACTCTTTGGGAGGGCGAATGCCACAAAAAGGTTTTACTTTTACCATATTATTTGTTTACTTGAAAGCGTGTATTACCATTCTCCAAAAAATCTACAATCTGACGAGCGGCAGCTACCGCAGCATTGATATTTGCCTCGGCAGTCTCGGCACCCATCTTCTTGGGAGTAGCGAAAAATCTCTTACCTGCAATCTTGGCCAACTCCTCGGCTGAATCAGGGGCAATATCTGTCACATATTTTAGATCTGTACGCTCCGACAATGCAGCCTGCAAGCCACACTCGTCCATAACCTCCTTACGCGCAGTGTTTACAAGCGTAGCACCCTTAGGCATAGACATCAGAAGTTTATACCCGATAGAACCTTTGGTCTGAGCCGTAGCAGGGATATGAAGCGAGAGGAAATCTGCATTAGAATACAACTCCTCTACACTCTCTACCTTCTTCACGCCATCGGCCTCAAATACCGCATCATCCTTCACAAAAGGATCATACGCCATCACCTCCATACCCATAGCCTTAGCCTTACGTGCGACCAGACGTCCAACATTACCATAGGCATGGATACCTACGCTCTTGCCCTGAAGCTCGAAACCTGTGCCTGGCGTAAACTGATTGCGCGACATATATATCATCATACCTAATGCCAACTCAGCTACGGCATTGGAGTTCTGACCTGGGGTATTCATCACCACCACACCTCGCTCCGAGGCCGCCTCAAGATCGACATTATCATATCCTGCGCCCGCACGAACTACTATTTTGAGTTGCTCGGCTGCTGCTAAAACCTCTGCAGTAACCTTATCACTACGAATAATCAGACCATCGACATCGGCAACAGCCGCCAAGAGTTCTGATTTATCGCTATATTTCTCCAACAAAACCACCTCATAGCCTGCCGCATCAAAGACCTCGCGAATACCTGCAACAGCCTTAGGGGCAAATGGTTTTTCAGTTGCAATTAATATCTTCATAACTCTTTTATTTGCAATTAATTCAAAAACCTCACTGCTTTCCCACTCGATAACCTCATTACAAAAGGGATTACGTCCCGTAGGAACATGATAAGTGTAACCCATCGCTATAATTATTTATACATCTTTTCAAACTCCTGCATACAAGCCACCAAAGCCTCGACATTCTCCTTTGGACAAGCATTATAGCACGAAGCACGGAATCCACCCGAAAGACGATGTCCCTTGATGCCGACCATCCCCTTAGAGATAGCAAACTCCAAAAACTTAGACTCCAAACTCTCCTTACCCTCAGCCATCACAAAGCAGATATTCATCGAAGAGCGATCTGCCTCATCCACAGGAGCGCGGAATAAAGAATTACGGTCAATCTCGGCATACAACATCTGAGCCTTCTCCTCATTGCGGCGATGAATCTCCTCTACACCGCCCTGAGCCTTAATCCAACGCAATGACTCACGCAAGACAAAGATAGGGAAGATAGGTGGAGTATTGAGCATAGAGTTATTATCAACATGATTTTTTATGTTCATCATCATAGGCAACTCACGCTCAATCTTATCCAACATATCGTTACGGATAATAGCAAAAGTCACACCCGCAGGAGCTAAATTCTTCTGAGCACCACCATAGATCATCGCATATTTGCTCACATCAATAGGGCGACTCAAGATATTGGAACTCATATCGGCAATAAGCGGTACGGGCGAGTCCAAATCAACTTTATACTCTGTACCAAAAATGGTATTATTAGCGCAGATATAGAGATAATCCAAATCCGCAGGAATCTCAAAGCCTTTAGGAATATAACGGAATCCACGATCCTCAGATGAAGCCAATACCTCAACTGTGCCATAGAGCTTAGCCTCTTTGATGGCCTTCTTGGTCCAGACGCCTGTATTGATATAACCAGCCTTGCCATAAAGGAAGTTGGCTGGAATATGGAAAAACTGAGTGGTTGCTCCACCACCGACAAAATAGATACTATAATTATCAGGGATATTCAACAACTCCTTAAACAGACTCTTCGACTCCTCGACCACAGCCTCAAACTCTGGTGTACGGTGAGAATAAGACAATACAGAGAGGCCTGTACCATCGAAATCAAATATCGCTTTAGCGGCTGCCTCCAATACCGAATCGGGGAAAAGAGATGGTCCCGCATTGAAATTATACTTCTTCATAGCTAAAGAAATTATTGGTTGTTCTATCTATTTCAAATAGGTTCTTACAGTTTTGTTTATACAAAGAAACTTAAAAAATATGATTATTCAAAATCTTTACCAGCCAAATCACAACTCGATTGTAAGTTTTTGGGCGATTTTTCTCACAGTTAGGCATATATTGAGATTTTTTAATAACGATATAATAGGAAAAAACATTCATTTTGTAAGAATTATATATATTTTGATATTTATTTATTTCTATGCATATATTTGTTGAAATTTAAGGTTTAAAAGGATAATCGACTTAAAAATACTGCATAACGCCTCGCCACATCAAATGGGGATGAGAATTTTTTTTCCACATTTTAAGTCTTTTTCACATCCATCAACGTTTATATATGCAAAGATGCATCTAAAACACCAAACGAAAGAGAAATGAACTACCTAAACAAAGATAACGATGGAGAAAAAACCGAATTAATAGCTCGGATAATGGAGCGCGAGAAAGAGAATCTGTTCAGATATGGATTTTATCATCTGGGATCAAAAAGCGACACTGAGGATATAATGCAGGATCTTTTTCTCAAGCTATGCAAAAAAGCCAAATCATTGCCACACAATGAGTCTGAACTAAAATGCTACATCATACGTTCGATGCAGAATGCGTGTTGCGACTGCCTGCGCCGTAAAAACAAATCACCCGCCATAACACACCTACCGTTAGATATGGTTCTAAATTCAGCGAAGGAGATCCCCGCAGAGGAGATCACGCACACCAAACAAGCAGAGGAGTTTTTGCGGATAAACAGGCTTTTAGCAACTCTGCCACAAGAGCAGAGCGAGACTCTCAGACTGCGAATTTACTCGGAGTGTACGTTCAGCGAGATTGCAGAGATCATGCAAGTGCCCGTCACAACAGCCAAATCCCGCTTCAAATATGGGATAGAGAAGTTGCGCGAGAATTTGGCTTTGGATAATTTTTTAACATTTTAAATTTA
>JAFOZN010000177.1 GCA_017391185.1 Alistipes sp.
GCCGTAGCTGCGAGGATAACCTTCTGTACGATAGCCTTAGCGTCTTTTGGATGCTCCTCCAAATAGAGAGCCAATGCACCTGCAACTGCACCATTTACCGCGCCAGCAACCTCATCATTACCCAACTTAGTCTTGGTCTGGCCCTCAAACTGAGGCTCAGCAACCTTTACCGACACAACCGCAGTCAAACCCTCACGGAAGTCATCTCCGCTGATGTCAAACTTCAGCTTGGCCAACATACCTGACTCATCAGCATAACGCTTCAAAGTACGAGTCAACGCTGTACGGAAACCAGTGAGGTGAGTACCACCCTCGATAGTGTTGATATTATTTACATAAGAGTGTACGTTCTCTGAGTATGAGTCGTTGTACTGCATAGCGACCTCGACAGGTACGCCATTCTTCTCTGTGTCGATATAGATAATATCCTCGATAATCTTCTCTCCACGAGTAGTGTCAAGATACTCGACAAACTCTTTCAAGCCATCCTTCGAGTAGAAGTGCTCGCTGAGTGGCTCGCCCTGCTCATCCAACACTCGCTTGTCGGTGAGGGTAAGGTGGATACCCTTATTCAAGAATGCCAATTCACGAAGACGATTTGCCAAGATAGCGTATTTATACTCTGTGGTGAGAGTAAAGATCGAACCATCTGGTTTGAATGTGATAGATGTTCCACGATCATCGCAGTCGCCCAAAATCTCAACCTGAGATGTTGGTACACCCTTGCTATAAGTCTGCTTATAGATCTTACCTCCACGGTGAATCTCTGCGATAAGTAGGGTAGAGAGTGCATTCACACACGATACACCCACACCGTGAAGACCTCCTGACACCTTATAACTTCCCTTGTCAAACTTACCACCAGCATGAAGAACTGTAAGCACAACCTCCAACGCAGATTTACCCTCCTTCTCGTGGAAGTCGGTAGGGATACCACGACCGTTATCCTTTACTGTGATGGAGTTATCCTCATTGATTGTTACCTGGATGTCGGAGCAATGGCCAGCCAAAGCCTCATCAATGGAGTTATCCACCACCTCATATACCAAGTGGTGAAGTCCCTTCTCTCCAACGTCTCCAATATACATCGCTGGACGCTTACGCACAGCCTCCAAACCCTCCAATACTTGGATGTTGGACGCTGAATATTCCTCTTCCTGTCTCTTGACAATCTCTTGTTCTGTACTCATTATTTAGTATCTTATCATTTCTTCTGTAAAAACGTACAAAAATAGGATTTTTTATCGACTTTTCCAAATCGGAGAATCAAAGATTCTACCTATTTTTCAATATCTCGCTACAAAAACATCTTTTCTACATCAATCTCCGAGATTTTACCCTTCGAGAACATAATTGTGCGGGCGGGGTATTGCTCGATGAGAGCTGTATTGTGAGTAGTCATGATGATGGCGCATCCTTTGGCCGTAATCTGCTTAAAGAGTTTCATAATCTCATCAGCCGATACGGGGTCGAGATTTCCTGTAGGCTCGTCCGCCAAAATCAATCGCGGTGAATTGGCTAAAGCTCTGGCTATAACTAATCGTTGTTGCTCGCCACCCGAAAGTTCATGGGGCATTTTATATGCCTTATTTACCAATCCGACAAGAGTCAATACTTCATCTATTCTTCGGCGAATGTCGCTATCCTTTTTCCACCCCGTAGCCTGCATCACATCGTAAAGATTGTAAAATACATTGCGATCATCCAGGAGTTGATAATCTTGGAAAACGATACCCATCCTGCGGCGCAGATAAGGGATGTTTTTACGCTTCAAGTGTCGCAGATCTACACCGACAACTTCTCCCTTACCCTCAAGTAGTTGTACTTCGGCATATAAAGTTTTAAGTAAGGTGCTTTTTCCGCTACCGACACGCCCTATGAAATAGACCATTTCACCCTCTCTGACCTCCAGATCGACATCCGAAAGCACCAACTCATTATCCTTGCGTGAGCTCTTGTTGTCATCATCGGTATGGTATATCGACACCCCTTTCAACGAGACTACTGTATTGTTCTTATCCATATCTCAATTGGCAAAATTCTAATAATACAAATATAACGCTTTTGCACAAATTTTACAACTATAAAAAACCTCCTTTGTCACAAATATCGCTATAAATTTACTCTTATGTGACTTTTTGAGTTGAATATAAAGGCAAATTACATATCTTTGCGCCGATAAAAGTGATTTTTATATGAAATATAACACTATACAGACTCTACGTTCGGCACTTCTTTCGGGTGTGGCTGTCGGTATTGCAGGATGGGGATACCTCGCTACGATGAATATTATCGGTGCTGTAATGTTCTCTTTCGGATTGCTCACAGTAGTAAACTACAAACTATTGCTCTATACAGGTACGGCAGGTTTTATAGATGTGCGTAATTATCATGGTAACATCGTATTACATACCTCAATTAAAGGATTGCTTGAAATTCTTTTGGGTAATATCATAGGTTGCCTGTTGGTTGCTCTTTTAACTCGCATGAGTCCAATGGATTTGTCGGCTCCAGCTCAACAAATACTTCAGGCTCGACTCGATATCGGTCCTTTGCGTGGAGGTTTGTTGGCTGTAGGTTGTGGATTTATCATGACTACAGTTGTGACTTTTGCGCGTCAGGGTAAGATGTTGCCGATGCTATTCGGTGTGCCGTTATTTATCACTTGCGGATTCCCTCACTGTGTGGCCGATGCTTTCTATTATCTCACCGCGCCTTTGGCTTTTTGGGCAGATAACTGGAGCAGTATTTTGATCTTCTATTGCTCGATTGTAGTGGGTAATTTTGTCGGTTGTAATTTCTATCGCATAGTGATGGTGCATACGCAAGAAGATTAACCATGTAGTTTAGTCTAAGTAATAAAGCGTTACAAATATGGTTGAACATATTGTAACGCTTTTTTTTGTAAGAGGAGTTGGTTACTCCTTATCGAGTTTGGCAACAAAGTTCTCGATATAGGCTAAAGCCACTTTATGCCTTTCGACACAGTGATTATGCCCACCAGCCATGCCACGAGCCAAGTTGTGCTTCAAGTCGTTTATCTTGACATTTATTGCGGTCCGATTCCCCGACTGACAGATATTCTCTATATATTCCATGTAAGAGATCTCTTTGTCGTGCGTAAGCAGATGTAGAGCCAAGATCACCTCTTGTGAAAAACCTTCTTCGATCAGGTCATCAAAAGTGTATTTTGTGTCCTCCACAATATCGTGCAGAAAACCCACTATACGCTCGGTATCAGTATTTCCCATCATGCCCACAGCTATGGGGTGTAGGATAGTTGGATTGCCATCGAGGTCATAATCTGCAGCGTGAGCCTTGGAGGCAAACTCTATCGCCTTATCTATATCGGAACGAGAATCGTAATCCCCGTTCTTTACAGCTCTGGGCAGATAGATTGTCTTGTTGCGTCCGATGTGGTCGCGCCACAAAAGCTCCAATTTGTCAGCCGTCTCGTTGTCAACCAACTCTCCAGAGTGTCCTTTATGCCAATTTATATTTGGGAGTTCTCTCTCCAGCTCTTGTGTCGAGATAATCTCAGTTCGCTCAGGGTGGAATACTGCCTCAAACTCCATCTGCATATAGTAGATTTTTCTCTCTTCTCCAGCCCAGTCCTCTCCCTCGGTAGGGTTGGATGTAAAACGACCTGCTGCAAAGATGCCAGTCTTGCCATCACCGACACGCACCATGAAAAATCTATCTCCTATGTGAGCTTTCTGCCACTCATGTACGCTCCAATCAAAATCCTCTGACCAATATCCATCGGCCCACTCCTGCATATCATTGTCAAGTCGAGCCATGGTGTATGACGAGATGGCGGGATTCCATCTTAGAAGGAATGTATTGTGTTGAGAATCATGTCTTTTGTTGATCGAAAGCTTAATGTCTAATTCCATAGTCTTAGGTGTTTACTTGTTAAATACAATTTCTGCTTCTTTGATAAATCTATCAATTACGTTTTAAATCTTGGTGCAAAAGTAATGTTGTATAGTGACAACTATTGACACAAAATTATATATGATGAATTTTTAGAAAAATCTCAGTATAAAGCTGCTGGTTGGAGTCGGATGCCCTAATGGCGCGTTAGTGAAATTGATAAAAAAAGTCCTCCTCTACGGATAGAGAAGGATTTAGAATGTGTGAAAAGAATATGACTTTTCGATGGCGGAATCTCTGATTCCGATGTCATATTCCATCAAATAATCATTCGCCAATAAAGTAAAAAAAAGTCCTCCTCTACGGAAAGAGGAGGATTTAGGAGGTGTGATCGAATATGACTTTTTGATGGCGGAATCTCTGATTCCGATGTCATATCCCATCAAAAAGTGGAGATGGCGGGAGTCGAACCCGCGTCCAAACCTGGAACCCAAAAGCTTTCTACGCGCTTATTCTGCGATTAATCCTCTTGCGCAGGATGGCCACAGACAGCCTAACCTTTTGCCGCAGTCTCTAAAATTTCGCACGATAACCGAGACACATATCGCACTATCCCTTAAAAGATGATACCCCATGTGAACAACAACTAAAGGGCGCAGTCGCCATTCGGGATACTCGTCTGCAAGCCGCCTTGGGCTCGCGGATTAAGCCAATTTTCCTTGAAAATTAGGCAGCGAGTGCATAGCTATTATTGCCATTTGTAGTTTGAGTGTTGCGATTTACGAGACCCCACACAAAGCTCGGCGTGCTTACAATCAAATCCTGCAAGCTGTCAAAACCGGTCATCCCCATTGTTTAACGCTACAAAAATAGTGAAAATTATTCGTTCTACACAATTTTGTTTGTAACTTTGCATATCTTTTAGACAAATTAATATGATTGGGATTCTTATTATCTTGATTTGTTGGTGCTTGGGCAATCTTTTGAGCCTGCTCACGGGAGGTTATGTTTCGGGCAATGTCATAGGTATGCTTCTGCTCTATGCTGCACTCCACTTCCGCGTGGTTAAGGCCGAGAAGGTAGCCCCAACTGCTAAATTCTTGCTTGGTGTGATGGCTATCTTCTTTGTACCCTTTGGTGTGGGACTGATGGAATCATATAAAGTCTTGGCTGAGAGTTGGTTTGCTATCGTGGTCTCGTGTGCTCTCAGTACATGGATTGTGATTGCTACCGTAGCGTTAATCTATCAAAAACTCAACAAACGATCATGATACAAGAATTTCTCTCCTCGCAACTTTTTCTGCTCATGCTCACAGTTGCGCTCTATTCTGGCGGCATGGCGATATATAAGCGCACTCGTTCTTCGTTGTTGCATCCAGTGATATTGACCTTTGGCGTGTTGATAATTTTTCTATCATTATTTAATATTCCATATTCTACCTATCGAGAGGCTACGAAGATTCTCGATTTCGGCTTAGGAATGTCTGTTGTGGCGTTGGGTTATCTGCTTTATGAGCAAGAAGAGCGCATGAAGGGCCATGTAATAGAGATTTTGACAGCAGTAGGAGTGGGCTCTGTTGTAGGAGTGTTGAGTGTAGTTTATATTGCCAAGTGGTTGGGTGCAGATAGATTAATTCAGGATTCTATTGCCATGAAATCGGTTACTGTGCCAATCGCAGTCGGTATCTCGGAGCGTATCGGTGGAGATGTCTCTATTAGCTCGGTGGTTGTTTTTGTGGTTGGAATCTTTGGTGCTGTGACGGGATTTGCTCTTTTGCGATTACTTAATATTAAGGATCCAGAAGCTAAAGGCCTTGCTATGGGCTCCGCTGCGCATGGTATAGGTACGGCGCGAAGCATCGAGGAGGGCGCAGTAGAGGGTGCCTTAAGTGGCTTGGCGATAGCTCTTATGGGTGCTATTACGGCATTGGTCGCTCCCGTTTTGAGTAGGTTTTTATACTAAACGGAATAATTTTTATACTTTTTGCCATATTAGGATAATATAGTTTTTAAATTTATTTAATAATTACTATATTTGCACCATCTAATCAAAAGATAATGTAATTCTATAAATATATGGAGTGGTTATACAATCTATTTATGAGCAATAGTGTGGCCCATGTGGTATTTACACTTGCGCTCGTCATTACGTTGGGTGTTATGCTCAGCAGAATCAAAATTGCAGGTATCTCGTTTGGTGTGACTTGGATCCTTTTTGTCGGCATTGCGGCTGGTCACTTTGGTATGACCATCGAGCATGAGACCTTGCATTTTATCAAAGAGTTTGGATTGATTCTCTTCGTTTTCTCTATTGGTTTGCAGGTGGGACCAGGATTCTTCTCTTCGTTCAAAGAGGGTGGTGTCAAGATGGTAGGATGTGCTGCAACGGTGGTGTTATTGGGATGTTTGACAACATATATTATTCACCTCGTAACGGGTACTCCATTGCCAACTATGGTCGGTGTGATGTCTGGTGCTGTTACCAATACTCCGGGTTTGGGAGCAGCGCAGCAGGCTTATGCTGATGCAACGGGTATTACCGATCCAACAATCGCTCTTGGTTATGCCGTGGCTTATCCATTGGGCGTTGTGGGTATTATCCTTTCGCTCATCGCAGTACGTTTCATTACACGCGTGAACTTCAAAGAGGAGGACAAGGCTTTGGAGGCTATGAAGAGCGAGCACTCTAATGTAATGCGTCTTTCGGTAGAGTTCACCAATGGTGCATTGGAGAATCAGAGCGTAGCCCATATTCGCGATTTGATCAATCGCTCGTTTGTGATCGCCCGTATTATGGATCATAATGGCGTTATCCGCATCGCAGACGGTACAAGTACGTTGAAGGTCGGTGACAAAATCCGTGTGGTATGTTCTCCAGATGATCGCGAAGCGGTAATCGCATTCTTTGGTCAGGAGATAGAGATGACTAAAGAGGAGTGGGGTGTGACTTCAGACAACCAGCGTCAGCTCGTTTCGCGCCGAATCGTAATTACCAAGAGGGAAATAAACGGTAAAAAACTCTCAGACTTGCGTCTGCGTACAAAATATGGTATCAACATTACACGTATTAACCGTGCTGGTATTGATCTGATCCCATATCAGGGTATGGAGTTGCAGATGGGTGATAAGATTACTGTTGTGGGTGATGAGAAGGCTATCGATCAGGTTGCCAATGTACTTGGTAACTCGATGAAGAAGCTCAACGAGCCTCAGCTCTTGACAATCTTTATCGGTATTGCGCTCGGTGTATTGCTCGGCTCTATTCCACTCATGGAGATCCCTCAGCCTGTGAAGTTGGGATTGGCAGGTGGCCCGCTTATTATTGCAATCCTCATTGGTCGTTACGGCCCTCATTTCCATCTGGTAACATATACTACTATGAGTGCCAATTTGATGTTACGTGAGGTTGGTCTTGCGCTCTTCCTTGCGGCTGTTGGTATCGGAGCTGGTGATGGATTTATTGATGCAATTGTCGGCGGTGGTTATCGTTGGATCTTGTATGGTTTCATTATTACGGTGGTGCCTCTGCTTATCGTGGGACTCTTCGCACGCTTGAAGCTCAAGATGAATTATTATACCCTGATGGGACTTATGTCGGGTAGTGTTACTGATCCTCCAGCATTGGGTTATGCCAACTCTACAGCAGGCAATGATATGCCAGCCGTTGGTTATGCTACGGTATATCCTGTGGTGATGTTCCTCAGAGTTTTGACTGCGCAGTTGTTAATCTTGATGGCTGCATAAGTAAATATAAATCCCGAAGTTTATGCTTCGGGATTTTTTGTCTAATTATCCTTTACTTCTTTTTTGTAGTGTGGACATGATGTATCATCGCAAGCAGCACATTTGTTGCTCTTGCAATCTCTCCACCATCTGATAATGGCTCTTGCAATCCACATCAGGACAGCAATACCTATCAGGTATAATACTATATGCTGAACATCCATAGTGCAAATATAGTGATTTAATCTCTTTCTTGCCAACCTCCGCCCAAAGCCATTACCAGATTGGCATAATTTATATATTGCTCCGAGTTGAGTCCTATGAGTTGCAATTGAGAATTATACCATGTTTGCTGAGTAGAGATAACATCCAGATAGTTATTCATTCCGTTGCGATAAAGTGCCATCGTCAGCTCAGCTATACGCTTGTTGGCATCGACATACTCGGCATATTGCTTGGCTTGAGATTTATAAGTTGAGATACCAACAAGTGATGACTCAACCTCTTTGAGAGCAGTTAGGACACTCTTTTCATACTCCAAAACTGCATCCTCATACTCCACGCGAGCAATCTGCTCTTTACGCTTGAGCCTGTCGAAAGAGAATATAGGTTGAGCAAGCTGAGCCGCAGCACCCCAACTCCAATATCCAGAAGTAAATAACTCTTTTACGGTAGAGCCAATTAATCCTCCATCAGTTGTCAATGCAATAGATGGGAAACGATTGCTGCGAGCAATGCCCACTTTGGCTGCTGCGGCTTGCAACTCATACCAACTCTTCATCAAATCGGGTCTGCGAGCAAGCAGATCAGAGGGCAGGCCCACGGGAATATCTGTGGGTGGCGATGTTATCTCTAAAGCAGAGCCCCAATCTAACTCCGTTACATATTCTGGAGTCTTGCCGAGTAATACGGCAAGTGAAAATTTAGCTTGATCCAAGGCTCTACGATACTCTTCGACATCGGATCGTGATGCATAGACAAGACTTTGGGCTTGATCCAGATCTAACCATGTTGACATGCCATAATGAGAGAGTGAGTCTATCAATGCTGCCGATTCTTTGCGGAGCTTGAGCGAGTAGCGGGCAATATCTAACGATTGGCGATATTGTAATATGGAGAAATATGCCGTAGCAATTTGCACCGTGAGGGATAATTTCACCCCTTCGTACGCCCACTCCGAGGCGAGAATCTCGGCCCGAGCTGCACCTACCGTATGCCGCAATGCCCCGAAAAGTGAGACATTCCAAGTGATGTTAGGTTGGATTGCTAACTCATAGTCACGCCCTTCGAGAGTCTGATATTTGGCATTGGCCTCGATCTCAGCCTCGACTTCAGGCAAAAACTCTGAGCGAGCTATGGCAAGTTCATAACGTGAAGACTCTATGTTCGATACTGCCATCTTGAGATCTTTGTTATTTTGCAATGCAATTATCTCCAAAGTGTCGAGCAATGGGCTTTGGAAGACTTGCCACCACTCATCAGAAATCCTTTTAGCATGATTTTGAGAATGTGGTGATATATACTCTTTGGGCATATCGATATGGGGTAGATGCAGCTTCGGAGAGCATGCCCCAAGGAGCGAAATGATGATCAAAAAATTAAATCGTCTCATATTGATTATTCTATTTTCTCTTTGTGAGAGTCAAATTTTCCAACTTTTGCCACCAGATAGTATGTCGCTGGGTAGAGGAAGATGCCAATGAATGTGGCGAGTAACATTCCTCCAACAAGTGCCACTCCCATAATGTTTCTTGCCGTTGAGTATATTCCAGAGGCAAAGACAAGCGGCATTACACCCAATATAAATGCCGATGCGGTCATTATAATAGGTCTTACACGCTCTTTGGCAGCCATCATTGCTGCCTCGGCCAATGTTATCCCCGACTTGGAATGAAAAATTGTGTCGGCATACTCTACTACTAAAATCGCATTTTTGGCGGCAAGCCCGATGAGCAACACAAGCGAAATCTGCATGTAGATATTGTTTATGTAGTGCGCTTCGAATAGATGCGCCCCGATGGTAGCCAGTAATGCTCCGAGTATCGCTACAGGGACACTCATCATTATGGCCATAGGCAAACTCCAGCTATTATACAACGCTGATAGGGCCAAAAATGCAAAGAAGAGAGCTAATAGATATGCCACATAACCGCTCTGCGAGGCATTTGCCTCTTGGTATGACATACCACTCCATGCATATCCTACATCATCGGGTAGAGTCTCTTTGGCCATATTCTCTATCAATGACATCACCTGCGAAGAGGAGGCTTTTTGCGATGGTGTGACGGTGAGTTGAATAGATTCATAAAGATTGTATTGTGTGATATACTCAACTCCTACGGTATCTCTAACCGTTACAAATGCCGCCAAAGGAACACTCTCCCCATTGTTGTTTACAACATATAGATTGTTGAGCGAATGTTTGTTTGCTCGGCTTTGTGCCTCAGCTTGCAGATAGGTTTGATAGAGTCGGCCGAAGCGGGTGAAATTACCCACATAACTACCTCCAAGATATGTTGCCAGAGCATTGTAAACCTCCGATAGATTTACACCCTGACTCAACGCCTGCGCTCGATTTATCTCTATTCGTTGCTGTGGAATATCGGCACTAAATTGCGAACTAACCGAAGCGATCAAATCAGATGTGCGCAACGTGTCCATCAATCGCTCAGCATTCCTTAGAAGATAGCGCGTGCCTCGTCCTTGCAAATCCTGTACTTGTATCTCCACACCCGAAGCTATACCCAAGCCTGGAATCGAGGGTGGAATGAAGGCGTAGCTCTGAGCTTCTGGAACAGCCATATATAGCTCTTTGGTCAACATATCAGCCAACTCGGCGGATGTGATTTTACGCTCGGAGTAGTCATCCAATACCACAAATATCACTCCGCTATTGGTCGAAGCAATGCCTGCAATCATATTATACCCTGCGGCCAAAGCTGAAAATTTCACCTCTTTGTGGCTGCTTATAATCTGGTCAATGTGGTGCATCGCTTCGAGCGTTACGCTCAGTGATGAGGCTTCGGGTGTTGTGACAGAGACAATCAGATAACCCTCATCTTCATCGGGAAGGAATCCTTTAGGTAGAAATTTCCAACACAGTCCAATCATCACAACACAAATACCCACAAAGAGAGCCGTACGCGCTATATGTTTTATCATGCGCGATGTGAGCGTGGAGTAACGCTCTACCTTTTGTTCAAACCAGCTATCAAAGCGTAAGAAAAATCTACCTTTGACACCCTCTCCCTTCTTTAGCAGTATGGCGGCCAATGCTGGTGAAAGAGTCAAGGCATTTAGAGCCGAGAAGAATACCGATGTGGCAACAGTTACCGAGAATTGTTGGAACAGACGGCCTGTAATTCCTCCTGTAAACGATACGGGAATAAAGATGGCAAGCAAGACAACTGTGGTCGCAACAATAGGGGAGGAGACCTTACGCATGGCATCTATTGTGGCTGATGTGGCATCCATTCCCTTATCAATATTGACCTGCACAGCCTCGACTACCACTATAGCGTCATCTACGACCAATCCGATGGCTAAGACCATACCAAGCAGCGATACGACATTGAGCGAAAATCCCAATAACGGGAAGAGCATAAATGTCGATATGAGCGATACGGGGATAGCAATAAGCGGAATGAGAGTAGCCCTCCAACTTTGTAAAAATAGATATATAATGATGATTACCAACAATAGTGCGATGATCAACGTGCGAGCTATATCTTTAGCTCCAGCCTTGATATTTACTGTACTATCTACAATCGTTTTAAGTTCTACACCATCGGGGAATCGTTCCACCTGCTCTGCCATAACGGCCTTGACCTTGCGACCTACATCTACGGCGTTGCTGCCTGGCTCTTGGTATATTACGATCATGGTGGATGGATTCTCTCCCAACTTAGAGCTTACGCTATAGGTTTGGCTTCCTAACTCCACTTGGGCAACATCCTTTAAGCGAATCTGCTCACCCGCGGGGTTGGCCGAAAGTATAATCTGAGAGAACTCCTCGGCTGTGGTGATTTGTGGTGGAAGAGTTACGGTATATGTATATGGAATATCTCCGCCATTGGGCTGTGCGCCGAATTTCCCAGATGGATATATCGCACTTTGGCTCTTAATCTGATCGAGCACCTGATCCAGACTCAGACCATAGTAGTGTAGTTTTTCTGGTGATATCCATATTCTCATGGCATACTCTCCAGCACCCATAATAGATACCTTGCCTACGCCATTAATCTTGGCTATTCTATCCTCAAGATTAATATATGCGTAGTTTGATAAGAATACATCATCATAACGCCCATCACTCACTAAGGCATAGACCATGATAAATCCCGTATTGCTCTTCTGTGTTACTACACCTTGTTGTGTAACCGAAGCAGGGAGTTTTGCCATTGCCGAGGATACATTGTTCTGCGTAAATATGGCATCCATGTCGGGCGAAGAGTCTATGTTGAATGTTATCTGCATATTCATCGTGCCATCGTTGGCACTTGTAGTCTGCATATAGAGCATATCACTCACGCCCATTACACTCTCGGCCAATGGTGTTGCGACAGTGTTATTCACGGTCTGAGCATCCGCACCCACATAGGTAGCCGAGACCTGTACTACGGGAGGTGTGATATCGGGGAATTGCTCGATGGAGAGTCTCGAAAGTGATACGGCACCTAAGAGTGTCATTGCCAAGGCAATGGAGATGGCAAATATCGGTCGGCGTACAAAATAATTTCCCATTCTTACTCGGCTTTATATGGTGTAACTTTCATCCCGTTGTGTAGTTTTTGTAATCCTGTTAGGGCAACTCTCTCTCCAAGAGATACGCCATTCTCAATGATCCACAACTGGCCATAACTTTCACCTAATTCTACGGTGCGATATTCTGCCGTATTGTCGGGTTTGATTACCCATACCGATGCTATGTTCTGGATGCGACTTACGGCTTGTTGTGGAATCATAAGTTTGTATCTTTTACCGCCCAATCCGACCTTGACTTTGGCGTATTCTCCCGCTTTGAGCGATAGATTGGGGTTGGGGAAATCTACCACTATAGAGATTGTGCCACTCGTAGAAGAGATGTTTTGCTTGGTATAGTCATATATGCCTGAATATCCATATTTTTCTCCCGAACTTAGGTAGAGATTGATATCGGAAAGTAGATTTCTGTTCTCATAACTGTTGCCTCTGCGAGCGTATTGCAGATATAGCGAAGTCGGGATAGCCAACTGCGCCGAGAGCGTATCGAGGTTGGAGATAGTGGTCAGGACTTGAAATTGAGTTCCAGGACCAACATAGTCTCCAGTGTGTGCATTCGATGAGGCTATAATACCATCAATGGGGGAATATATGCGAGAGTATCCCACCTGCAGGCGTGCACTTTCGAGACTCTGATTGGCAGATTTGACAGATGAAAGTGCAGATAGATACTCCGCACGGTATTGGTCTAATTGTGACTGACTTATGGCGTTTAGCTCAGCCAAAGGTTTAGCTCTGTCGTAGTTGTTCTTACTCTCGGCTAATTGAGCCTGAGCAGAATATAACTGCGCCTCGGCTGCTCGCATAGTGGTTGATAATAGATTTGATTCAATGACAAATATCAGATCTCCCTTTTTTACAGGCATCCCCGATTCGTAGTTTTTCTTGAGCAGGTATCCGTTTACGCGTGGCTGGATGACAGCATCGTAGTTGCTCTGAAGATGAGTCGTAAAGTCATATTGCATGGTGATAGAGTCAGCTATCACTTCGCTGACCTTTACACGCAACAACTCCTCGGAAGATGACTTTTTGGATGTGTGATGAGGCTTGTGACATCCGCTAAATATCACTACCGCCGAGGTTAAAATGGTTAGATATTTGAGTCGCATATTGAATATATTGATTTGTAACTCGATCGGTCAAAAAATATGCCATCGAGGCGGGTGAAAATGGGCAACTATCTGTAGATAAAAGTTTTTTCTTACGATTTTTTACTGAAAATTATTTGGTTATAAGAAAAATTCATATATTTGCCCTCAAACAAACCAATAAACAAAATTTGTCATGAAGAATCTAGTAGATCAGATCAATGCTCAGATCGAGCTTTTCTCTACAAACGCTACTGCACAGGTAGAGAAGAACAACAAGGCTGCAGGTACACGCGCTCGTAAGGCTGCTTTGGAGCTTACAAAGCTTTTGAAGGAGTTCCGTAAGGTATCTGTAGAGGAGTCTAAGAAGTAATTTTTAGGTACCTAAACAATAAGAGGAGTGTTCCATGAGATAGGGACACTCCTCTTTGTTTTGCTTGAGGATATAGATTAAAGCTCTATTCCATGCTTTAGGAATATGTCGCGTTGCATGGCGTTGATGCCGATGTTTTTATCTAAAATCACAGCTTTATTGTGGTCACTCAAATAGTAACGCTCGGCCTCAAAATCAAAGTCGGGGTTTAGCAACGATGCCGTCTTATCGACATAATTGGAACGTATCGAGGCCATATCGGCCATGGTGTGAAATACGCTGAAGGTAGTGGCTGGCGCATGGGCATTGCTTAGAGATGCCTCCACCTTATCTGGATGTTCTTGTTTATACCTCTCGGAGAACCATGCAAGTGAAGCTACATGTAACTGATAGTAGGTTACAGTCGGTGAAGCGTGCAAAAATCTCTCGTCCTCCTCGTCCATCAAATCTTCTCCGTGGTCAGCACAATAGAACATGGCACACGAAGTATTCTCCAGCCCCTCCAAAGTCGATATAATCTCGCTCAAGACATGGTCCGTGTAGAGGATTGAGTTGTCGTATGAGTTACGTATCAACTCCATATTACTTTTAGAGATAGCTACATCCTCATCTGGGGTAAATTCGGCAAACGAGCGTGGGTAACGCTGGTAGTAGCTGAAGTGCGAACCATAGGTGTGGAGTATAAAGAGTATTTTCTCAGAGCGATCCTGCTCCAGAGCTTTACGCATAGCATCTACTAATTGCATATCCAAACGCGGAGAGTCCATATACATGACATATTTGGCATCGTGCGCCAGATTGTCAATCATGGCTCCTTGTGGCGATTGATTCGAGATGAAATATGTAGAGAACCCAACTTCGTTAAACAGGGCTGGAATACCACTACGGCGATATAGCTCCTTATGCTCAGAGGTGTGGATAGATGAAAGCATCATCGGCACACTCTTGTGTGTGGTGTTGCTTTGAGTCAATACGTTGTAGAATACCGAAAGATTCTTTTGCTTGGATAGTCGGGGATTGGTGGCGCGTTCATAGCCATATAGCTGCCAATTGCAAGCTCGCGCAGCCTCGCCAATTACAAGTACATAAACCTCTTTTGACTTTGGCTTAACCTCTCGATAGGCGTTATATGTAAAACCCTCAGAACTCTCGTCAAAGTTAGCTACTTTGTTTGATTCCGAGATAGCCAAGCCAAGATTATAGCTTACATTTATCGGGAAGACCTCATCTCTTAACACTCGGCGAATATCTCCTGCACAAAAGCTCACAAGCAAAACAACGCCTAATCCTAAAGAGGTTGCACCCAATCGAAATAATCTTCGTCTAAGGAGGTCTGAGACCTGAATCTTACGCTTTAGATGCATCGTAGCAACTCCAAGCAATGGGATGTATATTACCACAACAGCAATAACCGAAGGGTAGATATTGCCCAACAATTCGCCAGCCTCTCCAGGGTTGGTTGTTAGCAGATTGAGGAACATATCTGTGGCTATGACCGAATTGCCGAATAGATAGGATAGCACAATCTGGAATGCGCTGAAGAATATAAATATGAATCCCCACCATATCATCTTGCCCGACCATTTGGATAGAGTCATAAAGCAAGAGTAGAAACCCAACGGCAAAAGAATAGCAACTAACGATATCCAAAACGGATTCTTCTCAGTCCAAGTAAGTATCGCTATCGGCAACATTAAGGCTATAATGAAACCTACGGTGAGCCAAGTCGCACTATATATTTTATCTTTTAAATTCATTAAAATGCTTCGTTCATACCTATCACCAATCCATTTGAGTGGTGACCAAATCCATAATCAATTCTGAGTCGGCTATTCTTACCTAAATTTATGCGTAAGCCCAAACCGTAGTTAGGTAATAACTCTGAGAAGTCGATATTCTTGTGTGAATCAAAAACACTTCCCACTCCACCCCAAACGGCACAACCGAATGGCCCGTATATGTTTTGTCGAAGTTCCACCTGCGCGGTGGCAATCTTGCGATCTGTATAGCGTCCGAAATAGTATCCTCGCATACGTGATCCTCCTCCAATGCATGGCCACATAAACCAAGGTGTGGCCGATGACCATAAATCGGCATATAGATCAACGCCCAAAACTCCTCCTTGCCAAATGGGGGTGAAATAATCAGCTATAGCCTTTACATGCCATAGCGTTGAGCCACAATCTCCCAACCCCTTAGGCCTAATTTCTGTCAGCAATGAGACAAACCAACCCGTATTGGTAGCGTAGATGTTGTCTCTATGGTCAAATAGCAGATTTAAGCCCAAACCAGTGGTAAATGCATTTTGCTGAGTCATGCCATGTTGAGAGATATATAATCGCGCAAGTTCATCTATCGAAGAGGCCTTGTTGTACCTCATATCGAGTGATGCTCCACCATAAAAATCCCCAACTATACGATTTAGAAATCTAACTGATCCAGCAAATGCTCGGCGACTATACTCAGAGCGTGAGTTCTTAATCGCAGCATCGTAGCCTAAGCCCCAAAAACGTATGGGTAATACGCCATAGGATATATCGTAACTCAGGATTCTCTCATCGGAGTGGAGATAATTCTCACCCTCGGCCTTGAGTTGGAAAAATCCTTTGACAGAAACCTGTGCCGAGAGTTTGAGCATTGATGGCGTTTGCAGCTGATTTTGCTCATCTGTTTTATACTCTCCTGCGATAACTCCGTTGACCAAAAATCCAGTCTCGCGAGTATATCCAAAACCTAATGCGCTGTTAAGCTTGATTTTGGAAAATAGCATAGCATCCTCTCCAAGCGGATTGCGTAGCCTGCGCAGAGCCTTTAAAGCCCAAGGATCTTCCGATGCTCGATCCAGCTGTTGTTGTATCTCTGTGTAGTTTATCGGAGAGAGTGGGGTAGTTATGCTTTGTGCATTTGTTTTCTGAGCATTGACTTTCCCCTGCGCCATCGCCGATGACACAACAAGCATACATATCAAACTCAGAAAAATACGGTACATCTCTCAGCGCGGAATAGCTATTTAGCGATATTTTTTTATAATCTCGTAAAAATCGGCCTTGTCTTGTGCTGTAAATTCGCCTTTGCGGCAGAATACAAGTTCACCATCACGGCTGATGAGCAATAGGGTGAATTTGTTGTTACAATCCCCCAAGCCCCAAGCTTTTGCCAAGCGGCGGTCAGGATCTGCAAGTATAAGAGCGCCATTTTTCTCAGTGCGCTTACGAGCGATCGACTTCACAGCGCTATTGGGAATAGGATACCAAGAATCCTTAAGATTGAGGATGCCGAAACCCTCTATGTTCTCACCTCCTGCAGCATGGTTATACTCGATTTCGTATGTAAAATCTTCATTCTGCTTGGCCTTGTCGGGATCAACATAGAATATAAGCAGGTGTTTATCTCCCCAAAATGGCATCAGCGTCTCACCGCCATCGAGCGTCTCCAATGCGATATTCTCTACTTTGTGAGGGATGGGCAACTCTTTATTCTTAGTGTCAGATTCTTGGGCATTAGCACCCACAGAAATAAACGCCAACGAAGCGAGTAGGAAAAAAAATCTTTTCATATACATCATATTTTGATGGTGCAAATTTATAAAAAAATCTTTTAACACCTATTTCTATTCTTATTTTGGAATATTCTATAACTATATAGACCATATTTACACTCTGTCGGGGATGTTGAAAGCATACGTACCACCACCCGAAATGGTGAGTGCTATAAATACACCCAAATAGAGAATCTCTATCTTTATTACGTCCATACTTATCTCCGCCAAGAGAAAATCCTCTGTCAGAGATACACATGTGGCGACTATCATCAGCATCGCGGCCAGACGTGTCCCTACACCTATCACTATCATTGCGGCCAACACTCCCTCGACAATTATCGAGAGCGCAAGTGAAGTAGATCGACTGAGCCCGAGAAAGCTATTATACTCTAAAACTAAATTGTCATAACTCTGCATCTTGCCTATGATGTGCAGCAGCATCATTGCTCCGATGAATAATCTCAGAAAGAGAATCGCTACAGAACATCTTTTGAGTGTTTGCTGAGTTTGTTTTACTTGTTTATCCATGCCCGTTATCGATTCAAAAAATAGGCCAATCCTTTAGCGGAAAACTTTTTATCGCTATATTTGCACCACAAAAAAGAGATACCATGAAGCAAAAGATTATCTTTATATGCCTGGGCAATATATGCCGTTCTCCTGCAGCCGATGGGATTATGCACCATCTTGTCAAGGAGCGTGGTGTAGAACATCTTATCGAGATCGACTCCGCAGGCACTTATGGCGGTCATGCTGGTGAACTGCCAGACCACCGTATGCGCAGAGCCGCTTCTCAGAGAGGATACGATCTAACGCATCGTTCACGTAAATTTCGTGAGGAGGATTTCCTATACTTCGACAAGATCATAGTCATGGATGATATGAATTATGAGAATGTTTGTCGTATGGCTCCCGAAAGAAAGTATCTCGACAAGGTTCACCGCTTTGTGGAGTATAGCTTGAGTTTCCCCGATCGAAGCTACGTTCCCGATCCATATTATGAGGGTAGAGAGGGTTTTGAACTTGTACTCGATATGTTGGAGGATGGTTGTGCGAGATTGTTGGATGAAATGTTAGCTAAGTAAAAAGCAAGAGAGGTTATTCCTAGAATAACCTCTCTTGCTTCTATGTAGCTATAAGATTACTTTGGCAGACCAAATGCCTCGGTCATCTCCTGCATCTGCTCGCGAGTCATACCGTCTGGCTCGAAGCCCATATTCTTGGCAGAGATATAGATCTGAGCCGACTTGTTGAGAACATCGACCTGATCGAATGCCTCCATGATGTTAGGGCCTACTGCGCATACACCATGCTTCTCCCAGAGCGTAACATCATATTCGTCCAGCTGAGCAATGGTAGCATCGGCCAAAATCTGCGATCCAGGGAGCTCATATCTCACTACACCCAAACCGCGTGGACAAAATGCCTTAGTCTCTGGAATCATGCTCCACAAAAGATATGTCAAGACATCTTTCTCCAAAAACTTTTCTGCATGTGACATCGCCACAAGTTCGATAGGGTGGGTATGCAACGCAGCCTTGCACTCTACGCCCTTGCCGAGCAAGTAGTTATGCATGGCAAGATGCGCTGGTAGCTCCGAGGTTGGCTTTACGGGATTGTCCGCTATGATCTCATAATGCTCACAATCCTCCGTAATGCGGATTATAGAGCCATTCTCCATTGGCCAGCGAGCTAAGTCACGCATGCGCTTGTTTGTACCCTTACAGAAGAAGTAACAGCCCTGCAAATGTGGTAATTTCTGTCCCATAGCTATCGGCTCCGAAATGGCAGCCATCTGGCGAATCTCATCATCTATGCAGTGAGTCACATTTACCGTAATGTTTCCGCCATTACGCTCTGCCCAGCCCTTCTGCCAAAGGTAACCTGCAACTTCAGCAACCTGAGCTACCTCGTATGCTAATTCGGGGCGGGAATCAAGTATAGATTTCATAACTTACACTCTATTTTAAAAGTTCAGGCAAGAATGAGCTGAGAATCAACACTGCAATACCTGCCAACAATACCAAGATAGTCTTTGCTGAGCAACCCTTCCACTCTTTGAGTATGATTCCCCACACGTTAGAGAATACTACGTTGAGAGCCATCAAGATACACCAACTAAAGGTCAAAAGCGAAGGTGAATCGGTCAAGAATCCTTTACCTAAACTCAATCCGAAGAATTGGCTATACCACAATGCTCCTGCCAAGGCGCAGAACAAAAGGTTGTTTGCCCATAGGTCGCTCTGCTGGTAATCCGAGAAACTCTTGTTGCGCATATTCTGATAGAGGCAATATGCAGCATTGGTCAAGAATCCACCCATTGTAACCATCAATGTAGCAGGCAAAGTCTTGTAGATATCAGCCGTAGCATCGCCAAAATTCAGAGGCTCACCAAAGCCCAGTCCGATGCTAAAGCAAGCACTCATAAAACCAGCCAACAGAGCAACGGCTATACCTTTGGTAAAGTTGAAATCCTTAACAGCCTTCTGCTTCTCCTCCTCGGAAAGCGACTGCGACTTCATGTGACCAGCAACACCGATAATAGCAATACCGAGTAGGGTAGCCACCACACCCGAAATCACCGCACTTGTCAAATCCCCTGGACGACCCAAGAATAGAGGTGTAAGGATTGTGCCCAATCCAGCGCAAGTACCCAAGGCAATGGATTGACCCAAAGCCACACCCAAATAACGCATCGAGAGTCCGAAGGTCAAGCCTCCTACACCCCACAACATACCAAAAACGGCTGTGAGCAAACTCTCCTTGGGATATGCCGTATAGAGCTCAAAGAGAGAATGTCCATCGGGCACAGCCAACAACGCACCCAAGAATGGAAATACAAGCCATGCAAAGACTCCCTGCACAAACCAGTATGATTCCCAACTCCACTTTTTGATCTTATTGATAGGCACATAGCTGCTCGATTGACAGAATGCACCTACGGCAATAATCAGTAAGCCAAATACTATCTCCATACATTATGCTCGCTTCGATGTAACCTCCTGCTCATACTTCTGGATGTCGGCAATATAATCCTCTCCGACAGGAACATTGTTCTTCAGGCAGAACATATCCCATACCGCATTCCAAGGCAATGACTTGCACTCCTCAAGCAGAGCCAAACGCTCGAAGCCCTTACCCTCAGCCTCATACTGGCGAAGAGTTGTGAGTGGCTCCAACAATGCCTGCAACAAGCACTTCTGAGTAGCGCGTGAACCGATTACATAAGCACCAATACGATTAATAGAGGCATCGAAGTAATCCAAACCGATATGTACTCGATCCAACGCATCGCAACGTACGATCTCCTTTGTCAGATCCAGAGTCTCATCGTTGATGATTGTCACATGATCCGAATCCCAACGTACAGGACGGCTCACGTGGAGCATCACCTCAGGTGTGAAGAGCAAGAGTGAAGAGATCTTATCACCGATAGACTCAGTAGGGTGGAAGTGACCAGTGTCGAGAGTGACGATCTTATTGTTCTTCGCAGCGTATGCTGTATAGAAGTCGTTGCTACCCACTGTATAGCTCTCCAAACCGATACCGAATACCTTAGACTCCACGCAGTCCTTCATGTTGTCATACTTCTGCTCCAAAATCTCATCCAACGAACGCTTTAGATTGGCGCGGTATGCCATACGGTTCACCGTAATATCCTTTGATCCGTCATGAATCCAGATATTCAAGATTGCAGGATCACCCTGACGGCGGCCCATCTCCTCTGCGATGGCACGACAACGCTTTGTATGCTCAACCCAGAATTGACGAATATCCTCCTTTGGGCTTGAAAGCGTGAGATCCTCGCTCTTTGGGTGAGAGAATGATGTAGAGTTGAAGTCGAGCTTCATGCCGTTCTTCTCTGCCCACTCCATCCAACTCTCGAAATGCTTTGGCTCCAACTGATCACGATCCACAGGACCTGTCTGGCGGAAATCAGCATAGTTAGCATGAAGATTCAAACGATGCTTACCTGGGATGAGAGATGTTGCCATCTCGATGTCAGCCTGCAACTCCTCTATGTTGCGAGCCTTACCTGGGTAGTTTCCAGTAGCTTGGATGCCGCCTGTGAGCTCGCCTGCGCTCTCAAAACCGCCAACATCATCAGCCTGCCAGCAATGAAGCGAAAGTTGTACACCCTGCAACTTCTCCAGCGCTGCATCTGTATCAACGCCAATAGCGGCGTAACGCTCTTTGGCGATTTCATACGCCTTTAAAATCAAATCTTGTTTCATGGTTTAAAATAGTTTTATAGTTCTTTATATATTTTCAAATACTTTTCGTAAGCCTCACACCACAACTCAGTGTTCTGTGGCTCATAGCATTTTCTATCATCCAACGACTCTCTGATCATCTTGCGCATAGACTCTATGCTATCCACTACACCCGCATACTTAGCCTGCATCATCACATTACCCAATGCTGTAGATTCCGATGAGCCAGTCTCCACTCTTATGCCTATGGCTGAAGCTGTAGATTGGTTGAGCATATCGTTTTTAGCTCCTCCGCCGATTACATACAATCGCTCAATCTCTACGGGTGAGAGCTTGCTGAGCATCTCTACGACCTGACGATAACGCAATGCCAACGATTCAAATATACATCTCACAAATTGGCCCACTTTGGTTGGCTCTGGTTGCGAAGTTTGACGACAATACTCCTTAATAGCCTCGGTCATTGACTCTGGATTGGCAAAAATTGCAGCATCGGGATTAATCAACGAGCGGAATGACTCTGCCCCTTCAGCCATCGAGATAAGTTCGCCATAACCCATCTTAGGCCACTCCTCGCGACAACGCTCCAAAAGCCACATACCACAGATGTTTTTCAAAACTCGGATAGTTCCCTCAATTCCACCCTCATTGGTAAAGTTCAGCGCGAAGCTCTCCTCTGAGATAACAGGCTCCTTAGACTCTACGCCCATCAAAGACCAAGTACCAGAGCTTAAATATGCAAACTTATCATCCTCGGCAGGCACAGCCGCCACAGCCGAACCAGTATCATGACTTGCGACTGCAACCACATCCACAGCTCCGAGTCCAGTGAGTTTCTGTACCTCCTGGCTCAGAGAGCCAATCTTTTGACCAGGCATAATCATCCTGCCAAAGTTCTCTGCGCTAAGACCAAGTAGATTTAAGATATCCTTATCCCATTGTTTGGTACGTGGGTCAATCATCTGTGCAGTAGAAGCGATGGTGTACTCAGTAACGGCTTCACCCGTTAACAGATATGCCAATGCGTCAGGGATAAAGAGAATTTTCTTAGCTGCGGCCAAAGCCGAACAAGAGTTGCGGCGCAAAGTGTCAAGCTGGAATACAGAGTTGAAGTTCATAATCTGGATTCCTGTCTTTTCATATAGTTCCTTGCGAGGCATACGCTCAAAGAATTTCTCAGGCGCACCCACAGTATGTGGATCACGGTAACAATATGGAAGACGCAACATGGCACCATCCTCACCAAAGAAGGCAAAATCTACACCCCATGTGTCTATACCGATAGACTCCACCTTTACGCCCTTCTCGGCAACGATACGAAGTCCCTCCAAAACTGATTTATATATCGCAGGTAGATCCCAGTAGAAATGTCCTTGCATCTGGATTATAGGGTCGGCAAAACGATGAATCTCCTCCATCTTGACCTTACCTTCTGACAGAGTTGCCAATATCACTCGGCCGCTTGTCGCCCCCAAGTCAACCGCCACAAAATTACATGTTGTCATTTAGTTCGTTATAATCTTTATCTTACAATAGGTTAGTTCTGATTTATTAAACGCAGAGGCTAAGTCTTGCGATTAAATTGCTACACAATGCTTACAAAAATACAAAGAAATTTCCAATTTCGCATCTATTTGGTAAATTTTACCAAATTTATTAGCCCTCATTTTTTTACTTCGTTTCCTCTCAATAAGGCATCATCGACCAAAAACAAACTTTGACTCGGATTTAGGCTCAGTCTTATTTTGACGTTTTGACCATCTTTGATTAATTCAGCAGGATAGCTCTCTCCTGTGTGTGGGTCAAGTATAGACATCGTATTTTTAAATGAATGACTACCAAGTCGTATTGTACATTCCGATATTGAGGTGTCAATATTGCCGAAATAGTAAACATCGTGACCTCCGATTACCTTGTGCATATAGTTAAAGGGGTGCGTGCCTCCCGCAAATTCCACATCGGGATCTGGCATAATCTGAGAGAGTATTGTTCCGAGAGACTCTGATGAAGGATTTTTAACAAAATGTGCGGCCGTATGCCCATTATCTCCAGCAAGCATGCCTCCAACAATTTTCTGTACCATAACATCCCCATCTGCTTTATCTGAGCAATGCTGTGGGATTTGAGTAGTGAAAATAATACCTACCCCAGACTTCCATGCTTTTTCGATGAGTTTCAGATTTGAGAGCGATATTGCAGACATTCCGGGTAAAATTATTACTTTAAATGTTTCGGAATTGACCTTATTTCTCATATGTAGCTTACCTTTGGCAACCTTGCAACGATCATCTAAAACCTCAGGATGGAGATACGTAAAATCCACGCCCAATTCATCGGTCAATATACGAGAAATTTGCGGATAGTCGGTACCCTCCACATCTACTCCTCCATTATAAAAGCCTTTAGCTCCATCCAAATAATGACCTGCATACAGCGTTTGTATGGGGTAAACCATCGCAACATCAGCTACATGTCGTCCTGGGCGTGCCAATAGATAATTTAATCGAGCAAGGAATTGATTGAATTGAGGCAAAGCATCCTTATAGATTGGATTGCGCCAAGAGAGTTCAGGCAGGAATGTTACATCTTTGTCATTATACCACACAGCATGGGGAATCAAGTGATTAATTCCCTTGGTATATTGTTCGATGGCTATTTTGTATAGTTCATCTACCGAAATATTCCCCATCGCTCCATAGGTTTCGGACATCACATAATCCTTATCCCAACAATTTGCAGACGAACTTACCACTTTGTAAAAATCCTCTGTAGGACGGCCTCCACCAATTTTGTCTATTCCAGGCATTGACATATACTTGCCTACTATCATCAGATCTCCTGCTACACTTGTGGGGTTGGCTATCTCCTCTTGATCCTGATGGCCCGTAGAGAGTATCCCATGTGAGGTTGCCCAATCACCAATAGTCTTCATAAAACCTTCGTTGTAGAGAGTTGTATGTAGACCGAAAAGCATATTTCTTGCCCAAGCAGTTTTCTTGCCTATATCGTACCACAATGCAGGGTATAACTCTTCTGGCGAAAAGCCATAACGGCGTTTAAACTCTTCGTTAAAGTCATTAGTCCACATCCTGCCTTGTGCTCTATACATGGTAGGTTCATCAAAGAAGGTCGATACTATTGTAGAGCCAAAGTAAGGCGCAAAATGTTTGTAGTATTGCTCGTGGGTATCCCTCACAAAATAAGATACCGCCTCTTTAGAAAGGTAATCCACGTTGGGATCTCCGTCTATAACACATTCAAAAACAAGAATTCTCCAACCCTCCTCATTGGGTGAAGTCCAAGATAATCGACTCAAAGATTCATCATAATATGAACGTAGGTTCTTTATTTGCTTGGTTTGAGAATTCCATGCTACCAATGACATTAATTTGCCTGATAATCTAATCTCCCTATCGAATACCTCGCCACGCTTAAGCGAA
>JAFOZN010000178.1 GCA_017391185.1 Alistipes sp.
AAGCACAGCCAACATGATCGAAAGGAATGCTGTCATAGTCCAGAAGTGCAACCAATCGAACTCCGATGGGAAGATATTACCAATAGCGATAAAGCCACCCAACTCCTCATACATCTTGGTCTTAGGAGTAAAGATCAACTTCAACTGCTCCCAATAATTAGCAATGGTCTGACCTGCCATCTTCACTCCCGCAGGAATAGCCTCAAAAAAGCCATACTCGCGAGTATGAGGCTTGATCAAATCGCCACGGAAGACAACGCCCATCTTACCCTCTGCGTTTACTGGTACTCGAAGCTCCACCTCTGAGCCAGCACGATTGACCTTTAAGGCTACTGTATCGCCCTTGATCTGGGGCAAAAGTTCTGTCACGATCTGCACCGCATCCACTCCCTCAACGCCATTGAAAGCTACGATCTCATCACCTGATTTGAGACCTGCAGCCAAGGCCGACTCTGAAGCAACGCTATCTATGATGAATGGGAAACGAAGCTCATACAATGTCTCATATTCACGATTACGGCGCATCTGGAGCAAATCCTCAAACGAGATATTGATGCTAACCTGCTCACCACCACGATTTACCACAACCTCTCGGCCACCCTCGGTAAGAAGCAGCTTGTTTCTCAGGTCATTCACGCCATCCAACACTTCGCCATCTACCGAGATTACTTTATCGCCATCTCTAAAACCGAGTCGCTCGCCCGCCTCTGAGAAGGTATAGCCCCACTTGGCATCCTCGTTTCTGAGATACGACTCACCATAGACATAACGGATACCTGTATAAATCAACATCGCCAGCAGGACATTCATCGTAACACCCGCCAACATCACCATCAGGCGCTGCCAAGCTGGTTTGGCGCGAAACTCGTATGGTTGAATAGGAGCCTTCATCTGCTCAAGATCCATACTCTCATCAATCATACCTGCGATCTTGACGTAACCGCCCAATGGTACCCAACCGATACCATACTCTGTTTCGCCCTTCTTCCACTTAAAGAGTGAGAACCAAGGATCGAAGAAGATATAAAACTTCTCTACGCGAATCTTAAAAATGCGTGCAACAATATAGTGTCCAAACTCGTGTATCGCTACAAGTAGCGAAAGGCTCATCAGAACCTGAATAATCTTAATTAAAATTTCCATTATCTTGTGTTAAATATTACTTCAATTTCAAATACTCTGCCGCCAATGCTCGCGACTCATCATTCGAGAGTTCATAATCACGCAGAGTAGGCTTCTCCACGAAGGTGGATTTCTCAAGAGCATACTCTATCGAGGCTGTGATATCGGTAAAGCGACATTTACCCGCCAAGAAAGCCGCCACAGCTACCTCATTCGAGCCATTCATCACACAGGCTGAGTTACCGCCTCGGCGCATACAATCATAGGCTATATCTAAGGCTGGGTATTTCACTCTATCAGGCTCTGCAAAGCTTAGAGTCGGATTCTTTAGAAAATCAAATCTCTCCTGAGGTCTTGTGGCACGATATGGGAACATGAGTGCATAGCTGATAGGCATATGCATATCGGGGGTGCCGAGTTGCGCCTTGATAGCTCCATCCTCAAACTCCACCATAGAGTGAACGATGGATTGCGGATGTATCAATACCGAGATCTTCTCGGCAGGCATGCCGAAGAGCCAATGCGCCTCGATAACCTCAAAACCCTTATTTACCAATGTTGCTGAATCTATGGTGATCTTAGCACCCATACTCCACTGAGGATGTTTCAATGCTCGCTCTGGCGTTACATCCCCAAGCTCCGACATCGGCACGTCACGGAGGGCTCCACCACTACAAGTGACTATCAATCGGCGAACAGGCGACTTCTCACCTGCAAGGCATTGGAATATAGCCGAATGTTCTGAGTCAATAGGCAAAATCGGAACGCCCTTCTCCTGAGCCAATCGCATCACCAAGTCGCCACCCACAACAAGGCTCTCTTTATTAGCCAAAGCCAACTTCTTACCCGCCTCGATAGCTGCAATGGTAGGATGCAGACCTGCATAACCAACCAAAGCATTGACCACGACATCGACCTCCGAACTGCGCACTACTTGGCATATAGAGTCGCTACCAGCATATACTTTAATAGGATACTGAGCCAAAGCCTCTTTCAGAGCCTCATATTTTGACTCATCACCGATAACCACACTATCCACATCAAACTCTATAGCTTGGCGAGCCAAAAGCTCCCAATTGCGCCCAGCCACGAGTGACGTAACCTCAAAAAGTTCGGGATTCTCAGCCACAATATCGAGAGTCTGAACTCCGATAGAGCCTGTCGAACCGAGTATTGATAGACGTTGTTTCATTCAGAAATATCTTAAAACTTAAAAGGTTAGAATACAATATAAATTTCGGGATCTACGACTTTACCCTCGTTCCAGATCTCCAACTCGATCTGAGGATTAGTCTTATCACCCACCCCAGGCATGGCATTATAACCAATCACCTGACGGCTCTTCAAAGTCTGTCCCTTCTCTACCAAAACTTGAGAGAGATTACGATAGATAGAGACAAAACCGTTGAAATGTTGTACAGACACCACCGAGCCCTTATCGCCCGATAGAACATCCACCACCGTACCATCATCTATCGAGGTGACGGGAGCATTGGGCGCAGCCTGAATCGTAACACCCAAGATATCTTCATCGCGCGAGAAGTGGCGTGTAATGATACCCTCGGCGGGAGCCGCAAAGACCAATTTATTACCGCCTTGCTCCTTACTGCGCAGCGTACGTGCCAAAGAGTATTCGCCATCACCCTCCATCTCGGCTCTGAGCAGAGAATCAAACTGAGATGGCGACACCAATGTCTTATCTAATTTGGTAGTATCCGATGCTCCCAATGGAGTACGCACCACAGGAGTACGGCCCTCCATAATCATAGCTACGTTCTCGTTATATGTAAGCATATCGGTCATACGTCTCTCCAAAGAGTCAATACGCATGATATTCTGCACCAGCTCATCGTGCGTACGCTCGGCAGAGGTGCGATATCCAGGGAAGATATCCAACACAGGAGTATATGCCACCAAAATCAAAGCCAACAAAAGCAAAAACAACACAAACGCTGCCAAACTACCCAAAAGGCCTGCGGCAGAGATATGTACATTCCAATCCTCCTCACCCAAAATCGGATCGCTCATACTGAATCGCTTACGGCGAAACAGATTCTTTATGCTTTCACTTAATCGGCCCATCTTACTCTCTATTGATTTAACTATAACCTCACAAAGATACTCTTTTTTCACTAAACGCCCAATTCTGAAGCGATAGTATTTCGCAATTATCAATTTTATCTAAAACAAAACCCTCGGTACTATAAAATTTTAGCTCCATTCTGGCGTCAAATAGTTTATTTTTCGTATATTTGCAAGAAGTATAAGAATAATCATTTTCAAAATTTAAAAATATCATGGTAAAACCTACTTTACTTGTATTGGCTGCTGGTATGGGTTCTCGCTACGGATCCTTGAAGCAGATGGATGGCGTTGGCCCTAACAATGAGGCCATCATCGACTACTCAATTTATGATGCAATTCGTGCTGGTTTCGGCAAGGTGGTATTCGTTATTCGCCACTCATTTGCAGATGCTTTTACTGCTGTATTCAACAAAGAGCGTTTCGGTGGTAAGATCGATGTAGAGATCGTATATCAGGAGTTGGACTACCTCCCAGAGGGTTTCACAGTTCCAGAGGGCCGCGAGAAGCCATGGGGTACAAACCACGCTTTGCTCATGGCTAAGGATGTTATCAAAGAGCCTTTCGCTGTAATCAATGCTGACGACTTCTATGGTGCTGATGCATACAAGGTTATCGGCGAGTATTTGAGCCAGCGCGATGGCGAGTCTAACCACTACTGCATGGTGGGTTACGAGGTTAACAAGACTCTCTCTGAGAATGGTACCGTTTCACGTGGTGTTTGCTCAATTGACGAGAATCGTTTCCTCACATCTATCGTTGAGCGTACCAAGATCGAGCGCAATGCCGAGGGTACAATCGTATTCCACGACTTGGGCGAGGATGAGGCATTGGAGGAGAACACACCTGTTTCAATGAACCTCTTCGGCTTCACTCCAGACTACTTCACATATTCAGAGGAGTATTTCAAGGGCTTCTTGAGCGATCCTGAGACTCAGGCAAACCTCAAGGCTGAGTTCTTCATTCCACTTATGGTTAATGAGTTGGTTGGCAAGGGCACATCTAAGCTCAAGGTGTTGAGCACTACAGCTAACTGGTTTGGTGTAACTTATCAGGCCGACAAACCTCAGCTCGTAGCCAAGATCGAGGAGCTTATCGAGGCAGGCGTATATCCTCGCAACTTGTGGGGCAAATAATCCTTGTACAGGATATATAATTTGAGCAGAAGGGCGAAATGTTCGCTCTTCTGTTTTTTATTCCCATTTGGGATAATTATTTTATATCTATTATTTTTTTTATTCGGGAAAAAACTCTAAATTTGTAAAGATTAGTTCAACCGTAAACTCTAAAAATTCGAAGCTTATATGAAACGATTAATTTTGTCTCTAATCTGCTTAACAACCTTTTTTAACATCTCTGCCCAAAATTTAACAGATAGTATCACCCAAAGTCTGATGGGTCACGCCATGACCATTCGTGATTTTGGACGCACAGTACCGCAGGAAAAGGTATATTTGCATTTTGATAATACGAGTTATTATCAAGGAGATAAAATTTGGTTTCAGTGTTATGTGGTTACTGCCGACCAGAACAGACTCTCGAATCTAAGCAAAACGCTCTACGTGGAGTTGCTCACACCTGAAGGAAACATCCTCCAGAAGCGTATATTGCCTATTATCAATGGTCGTTGCAATGGTAATTTTGAGCTTAATCAAATCCCTTTCCACTCTGGATTTTATGAGATTCGTGCCTACACCAAGTATATGACAAACTTTGGTGATGGTACCATCTTCTCTCGCGTATTCCCTGTCTTTGATCAGCCAGAAAAGGAGGGCGATTTCAAGAAGCGCAAGATGATGCGTATGCAGAATGTCAATGCTCAATACAGAAGCCGCCGAGAGATGATATTCAAAAACGAGAAACTCAACGTGAAGTTCTACCCCGAAGGTGGTAACTCGGTGCTTGGAATCAACGCCCGTATGGCATTTGAAGCAACATCATCTAACGGCTCACCAGTCGAGGTCGAGGGTAAGGTCGTAGATAAATTCGGTGTAGAGGTTGCAACCTTTAAGGTTAACCACGAAGGTCGAGGAGTCTTTGATTACACCCCTACCGAGGGCGCAAAGGCCAAGATTGAGTATGCAGGCAAGAGCTACTCATTCGATATGCCAGAGCCACTCAAAGAGGGTTTTGCTATGACCGTAGATAACCTCTCATCGGCAGACAGTATCAAGATTCAGGTAAACAAGAGCAAGAATCTGCCTAACACAATGTTGGGTGCAACGCTTATGAGTGGTGGAAAGCTTGTGGGTTACACCATCGTAAATTGCGAAGGCACAAAATCTACTGAGTTTGCTATCTCAAAGAAGCGTTTACCTGCTGGCGTAGCTCAAATCGTATTGGCAGATGCCTCAGGTCAGATAGTTGCCGATAGATTGATATTCTCAAGTGCCAACCTCAGACGTGCCAATATCGAGGTGACTCAGAACGCCGAGACATATAATCCACACGATGCAATCAACCTCAAATTCAACGTCAGCAACGCTGCGGGCAGACCTTTGCAGACATCTTTGTCATTGGCCGTTAGAGAGGGCGAGAGTTTCTTGGAGTCGGGTAATAACATCTTGACAGATTTGTTGCTCATGTCTGAGATCAAGGGTTATGTACACCGTCCTGAGTATTATTTCGAGGCAGATGATGAGACTCACCGTCAGGCATTGGATGAATTGTTGATGGTGCAGGGCTGGCGCAGATATAATTGGAAATGGTGGGCTGGTGTCGAGAAATTTGACCTGAAATATATCCCAGAGCAGGGCATTGAAGTACATGGAAAAGTACTCAAGGTGGGTTCGGATGAGCCTATGACTGAGATTATGCTCTCTTCGTTGCTCACTTCACGTGGAGATGAAAATTACAACTCTGTAAAGGCTGACATCAAAGCTAAGGCAGCGGCGAGAAAGACAGCCGAGCAGAATGGTCAGACTATTGAAGAGGAGCAGGTAAGCGATGAAAATAATGCACATATGGGAGTTATCGAGGTGGATAGCACTGGTAACTTTGAGTTTATCGGCAACTTCAATGGCAAGTGGAATCTTGTATTCGCGGTGACAAATGATAAGAATCGCGCTAAGTCGAGTCGCATCATTTTGGATCGTAAATTCACACCAAAACCAAAGACCTTCACCCCATCAGATATGCAGGTACGCATGACCGAGGAGGAGCGCAAAGCTGCAGAACTGAAGGCCAAGGCCGAGAAGGATGCCTTGTTGGATACTGTTGGTGGTGGACTAATCGCCTTTACCGATCCAGATGAAGCAAAGAAGGATCTTGAGGATCGAGTACACAACATCAAGGAGGTTGTCGTAACGGGTGAAGAGACTCCAGAGCAGGCTAAATACAATGCTCGTTCCAACGCTGTCATCTATTACGATGTTGCGGCGGAGTTGGATGCTATCCGCGATGAGGGAGATAACGTAACAGATCTTAATGTATTGTTAGGTCGCTTGAACGAAGATTTCATCGTCACAAGAGCTAACCGTATGGGTGGTATTGTCAAATCAGACTCGACCAACACTTTTGGGGCGCAAGGCGCTGGTGCATTCCTTGAGCAGGGAGCAAACTTTGGGGCAAACAACTCCTCTATCACATTCACCCGTCAAACAACAGACGAGGAGACTGGCGAGGAGGTATCAGAGACTATTACCGCAGAGAAGGCCGCTGGTGCGACAAGTACAATACAGAAAGAGTGGAACGTATCTTACAAGGGCAAGGAGCCTCTGTTTATTGTAGATTATGAGCGAGACTACCTATTGAATGTCACTCAGAATGAGTTGGCCAAGCTCATCAACATCAAGTCGATCTATGTTAGCGAAGAGGTTGATGCCATCACCAAGTACGCAAATCCAGATGTATATTCTCACCTCGAAGCACTCAACAAATACTCTTGTGTAGTCTTTATCGAGACCTACCCTGTGGGACAGATTCCTACTGAGCCTAAGCGTGGTATGAGAAGAACTTGGGTTGATGGTTATAGCGAGCCTGTGGAGTTCTATGCTCCAGACTACGCCATCTTACCAAAGGATGTTGATTATCGCCGTACACTCTATTGGAACCCAGAGATCAATACCGATGCAGAGGGCCGTGCCGAGGTTGAGTTCTACAACAATAGCCGTTGCAAACAGATCAAAGTCTCGGCTGAGACCATATCTAAGGATGGCTCGTTGGGAGCTACGATGTAGTTGGAAATAGATTCAAGAACAGAGTTGAGAGGGTG
The DNA here is from genome assembly GCA_017391185.1 of Alistipes sp. Taxonomy (GTDB): domain Bacteria; phylum Bacteroidota; class Bacteroidia; order Bacteroidales; family Rikenellaceae; genus Alistipes. Next base: position 7,418 of record JAFOZN010000178.1, read on the forward strand.
AATTAGTCGATTCACCCTCTCTTTTGGTTAATCGGCAGACGATAAGAGTGCAAATCATGAGTTTTATCTTATATTTGTGAAAATTTTTGAACTATGACTAAAATAAAATTTACGCTAACTACCTTAATCATACTCCTCTCTAACATCTGCCACATCTCGGCACAAGAGAGTACAGAGACGCAGACTCATGCGCTGATGCAACACGCTGTAACACTCCGTGATTTTGGCCGTAGCATACCTCAAGAGAAGGTCTATCTCCACTTCGACAACACGAGCTACTATCAAGGCGATAAAATTTGGTTTCAATCCTATGTAGTATCTGCCGACCAAAACCGTCTGTCGAATCTAAGCAAGACACTTTATGTCGAGTTGCTCAATCCCGAAGGCATCATCATCGACAAACGCTCGCTAAGAATCGAGAAGGGGCGTTGCAGTGGTAATTTTGAGCTTAATCAGATACCTTTCCACTCAGGATTCTACGAGATCAGGGCATACACCAAGTATATGACCAACTTCGGCGAGGGGACAATCTTCTCACGCATATTCCCCGTTTTTGACCTACCACAGAAAGATGGCGACTACTCAGAAAGACGCATGGTACGTATGCAAAACATCAACGCCAAGTCGCAGAATCGTCGCAATATGGTATTTCGCAACGATAAGATTAACCTCAAATTCTTCCCCGAAGGAGGAAATCTCATCGCTGGAGTAAAATCTAATGTCGCTTTTGAGGCTACATCTCAATACGGCACACCACTCGACATCGAAGGCCGTATAGAGAATAAACAAGGTGAGGTAGTTACTAATTTCAAGGTCTCTCACGAGGGACGTGGTCTATTCGAATACACACCCAAAGATGGCGACAAGGCTATCGTAGAGTATAATGGTCAGAAACACACATTCACTCTACCCAAGTCCATCGAGATGGGATATGCGATGACGGTAGATAACATTTCATCTGCCGATAGTATCAAAATATCTATTCGCAAAAGTCCTAATTTGGAAACTGCTCCATTGGGTGTAACAATCCTAAACGGAGGTAAGCTCTACAACTATGCTATCGTAAATTGCGAGAACGACACTCCTGCAGTACTCTCTGTTGCCAAGAAAAAGATCCCAGCTGGAGTAGCGCAAGTGACCTTATCGGATGCCGCAGGTAATATCGTGGCCGACAGATTGATATTTATACCAAGCAACAAGAAGGCTAATATCAAGACCGAAATATCGAGCGCAGAGCTTAAGCCACACGATGAGATTAAACTCAAATTTGATGTAAGCAACAACTTTGGGCAACCCGTCAAGACCTCTATGTCGGTTGCAGTCAGAGATGGCGAGGAGTGTATCCTCTCGGAAAACAACATCATGACTGACCTATTGTTGATGTCAGAGATAAAGGGATATGTACACAATCCAAGATACTATTTCGAGTCGGATGACGAGACTCATCGCCAAGCTTTGGATCTGCTCTTGATGGTGCAGGGCTGGCGCAGATACAATTGGAAATGGTGGGCTGGAGTGGAGCCTTTCGATCTGAAGTATATCCCTGAGCAAGGTATCGAGGTGCGTGGCAAGGTGCTCAAAGTAGGTTCTGATGAGCCTATGACAGGCATACAACTCTCATCACTGCTCACTTCACGAGGAGACGAGGAGTACAACGCAGTAAAGGCCGAGATTAAAGCCAAGGCGCAGAATGGAGTTGTTGCCAAGGAGAGCGACAATCCCGAAGATAATGCCCATATGGGAATTATTGATGTGGATAGTACTGGTAATTTCGAGTTTATCGGCAACTTCAATGGCAAATGGAATCTTGTCTTGGCCGTTACCAACGATAAGAATCGCGCCAAAGCAAGTCGAATCATCATTGACCGCACACACACTCCAAAACCTCAAGATTACAACCCTTCGGATATGCTCATACGTCTGAGCGAGGAGGATCAGGCTAAAGTAGAGGCCAAGCAGGAGTTAAAACGCACAAAGCGTGAGCTTCAAGATACCGTAGGCGGAGGACTAATAGCCTTCACCGATCCTAACGAAGCGAAGAAGGATCTGGAGGATAGAGTGCACAACATCAAGGAGGTAGTAGTAGAGAGCGATGAGACTCCCGAACAAGAGAAATACCAAGCCAGAGCAAACTCCGCTGCATATTATGATGTAGCCACAGAGATGGATCATATCCGCGACTTGGGTACAAATGCGGCAAATATCTCTCTTCTTTTGGCGCAGATAGATGAGAACTTTATCGTCTCGCGTACTCAGCTTGCGGGAGCGCAATTCCAGGCCGAGAAAAATTCGGAGTTTGAGGCACAGGGATCAGGTGCAATGGAGGCCGAGCAGGGCTTCCAGCTTGAGGAGCGCGAGTGGTATATATATTATAAAGGTAAAGAGCCTCTATTCATCGTAGATTACAAGCGCGATTACGGCGAGGTACCTCAGCAGGAGTTGGTAAAGCTCACAGGCGTAAAATCACTCTACATCAGCGAAGAGGTAGAGGCCATTGCCAAATATGCTAATCCAGATAAGTATTCTCGTTTGGATGCATTGAATAAATACTCTTGCGTGGTATTTATCGAGACCTACCCCGTAGGACAGATCCCTATCGAGCCTAAACGCGGTATGCGCCGCACATGGGTAGATGGTTATACTCAGCCAGATGAGTTCTATTCGCCCGACTATTCGCAGCTACCCAAGGATGTGGATTACCGCCGTACATTGTATTGGAATCCATCGGTTGAGACCAACGAAAAGGGTAAGGCAGAGGTGAGCTTCTACAACAATAGTCGCACCAAGCGAATACAAATTTCGGCAGAGACCGTAACAAGTGACGGATCATTAGGAGCCGTATTGCATTAGAGCAGAAAAGCAGGGTTTAACCCTGCTTTTTTACTCTATTATAGAGTTCTATCACCTGCCTTGCTTCTCGTACGTCATGGACTCTAAGAATCGAAGCACCTTGACGTAATGCCTCCCAATTAAGAGCTACCGTACCAGCCAAAGACTCTTCGGGTGTTATGTCCAAAGCACGATATATCATAGATTTGCGTGAAAGGCCGACCAATACAGGATACCCCAAAGCTGATAGGGAAGATAACCCCCCAAGCAATTCAAAATTTTGCTCCACACTTTTAGCAAAGCCAAACCCCGGATCGAGAATAATATCATTCACTCCTCTTTGGCGCAGATACTCCACACGCTGAGTAAAATATCGGCAAACTGACTCGCAAATACCCTCCTCATATTGAGTCATACTCTGCATAGTCTGAGGAGTTCCACGCATATGCATGGCTATGTATGGGAGTTTATGATGAGCCACCACATCCACCATCTGAGCATCAGCCTCACCAGCCGAGATGTCATTTACGATAATATCTCCCACCAAGGCTACTGCACGCTCTACCACCCCACTACGAAAGGTATCCACCGAGATAGCTATATCTTCTGAGATATCCCTAATACACTTTAGGCCTCGCTCAACACGCTGCCACTCCTCCTCCAGAGATATATCCTTCGCCCCAGGACGAGTGGAATAACCTCCTACATCTATTATAGTCGCACCCTCCTCGATAGCTTGCACAACACGCTCTGAGATAGCACGCTCCTCCATATTACGGCTACCCGCATAGAACGAGTCATCCGTAACATTGAGAATTGCCATCACTTGAGGCTCTCTAAAATTCAGCTCTCTACCGCTTAGATTCATACATATATATTTTGTGCAACTGTTCTATGTCGCTTTCAAGATAATCCATACTGAGATTCACCACGCAACGATCTGCCCTACGGTGCAACTCATCATCGCTCATCTGATTGGAGATACGACTCATCACCGCCTCACGCTCTGCACCATCACGCTCCATAGCACGGCGCACACGCTCTGGCAGAGGTGCCAAGACTGCCAAAGTGGCATCCACCTCGCTCTGAAAGCCTGCATCAAAGAGTATAGCGCTCTCTAAAATCACATAAGGAGCAGACTGCTCCTCTGCCCAACGTCTAAAATCGGCCTTAACCGCTGGATGCACTATCGAATTAAGCCTTTGAAGTTGCTCCTTATCGCCAAAAACACGCCCCGCAAGATATGCCCGATTGAGCCCTTCGGCATTGTAACACTCCTGACCAAAAGTCTCAATGAGGCTCTTTCTCAAGGTCTCATCGCTATTCATCAGACGCTTTGCTTCAGCATCTGAATCATATACCGCAGCACCATATTGCTCCAACAAACGGCAAACAGTACTCTTACCGCTACCAATACCGCCGGTAATACCTATTTTATACATATATGGATTTTTATTAAGAATTTACTACTCACTTCGCCGCACACACATAAGATTACTCCTCTATGGACTACTGCTCAGAAGACTCCTCTTGCGCAATCTCCAAACGTGGAATATCCCCCAGCGAGATGACTTTGATGTCGCTGTAACGCACCGAGATAGCACTCTGGACACTCTGAGGATCGAGTACATACCACTCTTTGACTACTCCACCATCCTCTTCACTATGCTCCTGCTCGATAGTGTACTTCAAATCAGAGAGCGAGACCTTCTGCTCTTTACGATTGAGACGATAACCCAACAAATATGAGCCCTTACCCTCGACCAAACATGGGACTTTAAGACGCTCTCCATCTACACTAAGATAGGCATAAAAGTCTGTGGTATAGATGTATTGCAACTTCAAGATATACCAAAAAAGAAACGATACACACATGAATGACACAAAGGCTGGAGAGATCATACTCTTCAGGCGGCGCCAACCAACTTGTACTCTATCAAGAAATTTTCCCATAACGAAGACAAAGTTATAAAAAAATAGGTTGCAACCCAACGGATTGCAACCTATTTTACACTATAAATTCAAATTATTTCTTCGCAGCCTTCTCCTTCTTACGCAAGATGTCGTAAGCGATAGGAGTTGCGACAAATACTGAAGAGTATGTACCGATTACAATACCAAGCAACAATGCGAAGATGAAACCACGCAATGTCTCTCCTCCGAAGATGAAGATAGCGAGCAATGTTACAAGAGTCGTACCTGAAGTATTCAATGTACGAGACAATGTAGAACAGATCGCTGAGTTGATATTGCTACGCATATCACGCTTAGGGAAGAGTGTGATATACTCACGGATACGGTCGAAGATTACCACAGTATCGTTGATAGAGTAACCGATGATGGTCAAAATAGCAGCGATAAATGCCTGATTAACCTCCAAGCTAAATGGCATAATGCTATAGAGCATTGAGAAGATACCGATTACAAGGAATACGTTGTGAGCCAATGCCAATGTAGCACCTGTCGCCCACTGCCAGTGCTTGAATCGAACTGTGATATAGAGTCCGATAGCGATGAGTGAGAACAATACTGCGTAGAATGCATTGAACACCATATCCTTCGCAATAGCAGGACCGATCTTCTCAGATGAAATGATACCATTGAAATCCTCCTGAGTAGAAACGAACGCATCCAAAGAGATAGGATATGAGTAGAAGCCCTTAACAGCCTCGTAGATCAAAGCATCTACCTCAGCTGTAGTCTCCTCAGATGTATCATCAAACTTATACTGAGTCATGATACGCATCTGGTTCTCATCACCATACTGCTTAACCTCGAGAGATGACATAGTAGCATCGTCTGAAACCAAAGTCTTCTCCAAAGCTGAACGTACCTCCTCAGCAGATACTGTCTGATCGAAACGTACTACATATGTACGACCACCTGTAAAGTCAACACCTGTATTAAGACCGATTGTTGCCAATGAGATTACAGACAAGAGGATCAACGAACCAGAGAGGATATATGAAGACTTACGCTTGCCGATGAAATCGAACGATACGTTAGCCAACCAATTCTCTGACCATGAGCGAGAGAATGAGATCTTACCCCACTTAGCCTCAACCCACTCGATAAGCATACGAGTGATGAAGATTGCACAGAAGAGTGAAGTAAGGATACCGATAACGAGTGTAGTTGCAAAACCCTGTACAGGACCTGTACCGAATACGAACAATACGATACCTGTGATGATTGTTGTCAACTGACCATCGATGATAGCTGAATATGCGTTAGAGAAACCATCCTTGATAGCAGCCGAAAGACCCTTACCAGCACGCAACTCCTCCTTGATACGCTCGTAGATGATAACGTTAGCATCCACAGCCATACCCATTGTAAGTACGATACCTGCGATACCTGGCAATGTCAATACAGCACCGAATGATACCAATACACCCATCAAAAGGAAGATATTGAGGATCAAAGCCAAGTCAGCCAACCAACCTGCAGTCTTGTAGAACA
>JAFOZN010000179.1 GCA_017391185.1 Alistipes sp.
CCGATGATGATCTTGTCGCACTTCTCCATGAGCTTCTCGATGATAGTGATCTTAGTAGAAACCTTAGAACCACCTACGATAGCTACGAAAGGACGCTGTGGGTTAGACATCACGCCATCGATAGCCTTCAACTCGTTCTCCATCACATAACCGAACATCTTATCCTGTGGGAAGTAGTCAGCGATCAAAGCTGTAGAAGAGTGTGCACGGTGTGCAGTACCGAATGCATCGTTGATATAGCAATCTGCATATGAAGCGAGCTTCTTGACAAACTCCTTCTGTGGGCCCTCCTTGAGTGCCTTCTTAGCAGCCTTCTTCTCCTCATCTGTAGCGTCCTCAGCCAAACCACGAGGCTTACCCTCCTCCTCAGCATAGAAACGCAAGTTCTCCAAAAGCATAACCTCGCCTGGCTTCAAAGCTGCAGCCATCTGAGCAGCCTTCTCACCCATGCAGTCACCAGCGAACTCTACCTTAACGCCCAAACGAGCCTCGATAGCTGGGATAATCTGCTCCAAAGAGAACTTTGGATCTGGGTTCTTCTTAGGACGACCCAAGTGTGACATCAAAATCACTGAACCACCCTTCTCCAAAACCTTCTTGATTGTAGGGATAGCGGCACGGATACGAGTGTCGTCTGTTACCTGACCCTCACCATTGAGAGGCACATTGAAGTCAACGCGGATGATCGCACGCTTACCTGTGAAATCGTAGTTGTCAATTGCAAACATAGTCTTTTGTTTTTAGATTTATTATGTTGTTATCTTGAATTTGCTCTCCTAAGGTGTGCCTCTCGCCCACAGGCGCGCACATACTCCCGACAAAGATAAATAAAAATTTGTTATAGTGTTACCACTCAGCCCGCTATTTGTGAAATTTTTAACAAGAACGGCATTTTAGCCAACTTTTCAGACCGAAAATTCAAGATGAAAGATGAAAGAGGAGAGATGAAAGATGAAAGAGGAGAGAGGAGAGAGGAAAGAGGAAAGAGGAGAGAGATATCTAATAAATAAAACAGGCGTTACGCCTACGTCATGCCACAGCCGAACATAAGGCGAGTGCTGATTAATCCGACACAAGGTCGGCTTTTCCTCCTCGCGGCTCGGCATAATCCAAGCAAGACTTGGCTTCTGCTCTCGCTCCGCAGTGTCGGTTGGCATCTCTAACGATAAAATTTTAGTGTAGAGATTCCATTCCTCGCATACGCTCGGTGGAATGACGTGTTTTCTCTTTCATCTTTCATCTCTCATCTTTCATCTCTCATACATTGCTCGAGAAAAACCAACGGCCGCGTCCTAAGGGCGCAGCCGTCCAGCAATCAAAAAACCATATTCTACAAAAAGAGTATTTTCATTAAATGCCGTGCTACTCTCGCTAAAGAACCTTGTGCCGGTAAATTCAGCGACTCTCGCTGCCTACCTCATCTTCTAATCAAGGCATCCTGAAGTCCGCAAAAGCCTTATGTCGGAAAATTCAGCGAACAGCGTGTAGCACCTTAAAATTCTTCTCCAAGAGTCTTGGGCATCGGATCATTTAGTATCCGACTGTGGGGTGTTAATCCGAATTGTCGCGTCATTCGGATTATCGCCTTCGGTCATCCTCTGGGCCCCATCCGATACCCCTCTCTCGGCTCCGACTTACGAGTGTCGGACTTAGCTCCATGATGCCCGATCAAAGGCATCATGGAAAATCTTACGCATTATTACTTGCGACCAAACTTAAGGTCAAGACCAATACCCCAAGCGATTGAAGTACGGTGGTAAACATCTGTAAAGTTAATGCCTGATGCCTGACCTACGGCAGTCTCCTTGTCGTAGAATGTTGGCATGATACCCAAGTTAAGACCAACCTTCTCAGAGAAGTTATACTTAACACCTGCTGCAACTGATGTAGAAGATGTCACGAAGTTCATATCTGAGTACTTGTTGATATCCATGTTAAGAGCTGTGCGCTGAACACCTGCCGATACCAACCACTTGTCGCTGATGCTCCACTCAGCACCCAAAAGGTACTCGTTAGTGTTGCCTGTGATGCATGGAGAGAATGAGTTCTGAGCATCCTTATCGAAGTAGTTGTGCCACTCAGCTGTAACCTTTACAGGACCGAAGTGACGGCTCAAAGCTGCTGTCAAAAGGGCTGGAGTCTCTGACTTAACCTTAGCACCGTTAGGGAAGATGCCGTTGATAACAGGATCGTTAGCTGAGATAGGCTCTGACTCGATCTCAAGCTCGGTAGCCATCTTGAACTCATACTTTACAGAAGCATCCCACTTACCCTTGTGGAAAGCCAAAGCAAGAACAGGGCTGATTGAAGTACCCTTCTGCTTAACATCCAAGATGTGGTCTGCAGTCTGAGCAGCGTAAACAGCTGCCTGCTGTGCCAAAGCTGGGTTCAACTGACCCAAAGCAGCACCTGCCGCAGTGAAGAACTGCGCTGCAGACATCATATCGCCCTGAAGACCCATAGCAGCCATTGTAGGGTTGATCTGGATGTTCTTCATATAACCCTCATAACCGTTAGATGTTGTGCTGTAACGCAACTGAGCAGCTACTGACAACCAATCTGTGATACGGAATGCAACACCAGCGTTGAAAGCCAATGTCATAGAGTTACCCTTAAGATACATATCCATCGAGTAACGGTTAGCCGATACAGCCATAGCAGGGTTCATCTGACCGAGCTGCTGGCCGAGCTGAGAGATAGCTCCTGGCAATACTGAGAACTGACGCTCGAAAGATGCAAGACCGTTGTCGAACTCCAAAGAGCCACCACCGCCGTTAACACCCATACCTACCATCACAGCCCAACGGTTGTGCTTCCATGCGAAGTGTACGCTTGGGATTGCTGGAGAGAATACCTCACCTACATACTCCTTAGTAGCGTTACCGTTGCTCATAGCGAATGGAGCAAAAGTAGAAGTCACAGTACGAGTCTGCTTTGCCATCTGGTCGTTGATACCGATGTGGAAACCGTTGTCCATAAATACCACACCTGCAGGGTTGTTGTACACAGCATCTGGATCGAGTGATGTACCACGAGCGATGCTACGCAAGAATGATGCACTCTGGTTTGAGTTTGTCATCGGACCACCTGCAAAAACAGTTGTTGTGATGGTCATTGCGGCTACGAGAGCCAACGCGAACTTTGTAAAAATTTTCATCTTCATTTTGTTTTCTTACGCCCGACACTTCATACTCTTTTTGCGTGCCGTAGGGAGCTTTACACACCCCGAAACGTAAATTAATAATAATTTGGTTATTTTTGATTTGTTGCTTTCTTAACCTTAAGCCTATCCCTCCTCGCCCTTTCTTACGCACTCATCTCACTTTGAGCAAGGAAGAGAAGGCCAAGCGATAAAACTTTCGGCTGCAAAAGTCAACTATTTTTTCCTCTTCTCAAAATTTATGTGGTTAAGGCCCTTGTTTTGTCGCAAAAAACCTTCTCTGGTGGCAAAATCTATTATTTTGTGGCGAAAAAACCTCCAAAATCGGCGGTTTCTGCAACATTTGTCACACCCAGAGCAACCCCTAAAATTCCGCCACGCCTAAGAAATATTGCGCCTTACGCACCGATTTAAATAAAAAACCCTATCTTTGCATGGTGAAATAAAACATTTTATTTGCCAAATAAAACACTCGGCAAAGGTAAACAAATTATTTGTTATGGCAAAAATTTATATCCCCACATTCGGTGAGGAGGTGGGTAACAGCATCTCCCACGGCGTAATGAGCATCCTGATGTTGCTGGCTATGCCCTTTGCAGCGGTATGGAGCTACACCCACAGCGGGGGCGATGTATTGCGCGTGGTGGGCGTATCGGTATTCTGCATCAGCATCTTCATGATGTTCCTGATTTCGACTCTCTACCACTCGATGTTGCACGACACTCGCCACAAAGAGATATTCCACATCCTCGACCATATCTTCATCTACTTCGCCATAGCGGGTAGCTATACGCCCGTAGCCTTGTCCATAATCGGAGGTTGGCAGGGGTGGCTGATCGTAATCCTGCAATGGGTGATGGTGATCTTCGGCATCTTCTATAAGTCCTTGAGTCGCCGCTCGATCCCAGCCGTCAGTCTGACGATATATCTGGTGATGGGTTGGACTGTGGTATTCTTCTTCCCACTCTTTTTGCGTAATGCTTCGTGGGAGTTTATCTCGCTCATAGCTTTAGGTGGAGTATTCTACACCATCGGCGCAGTATTCTACGCGATGAAGGCCTTCCGCCACCACCATTTGGTATGGCATCTGCTCATAAACCTCGCTGCCGCTTCGCATTTTGTGGCGATAGTATTTTGGATGTAAACCCAAATGGGAATTCAAGATGAAAGTTGAAAGATGAAAGATGAGAGATGAAAGAGGAGAGAGGTGGGAAATATCTAATAATAAAACACCCGTTACGGGTGCGTAACGCCTGCGTCATGCCACAGTCGAGTGAATATTGGCTGTGGAAGACCTTCCCCGTACTTGCCTCGGAAGAAATTCCGAAGAAATAAAGGAGCTTACAGATGTGCACCCGGATCTTAGGGTATGCTTTGACACCAATCATCTTCTC